>NZ_JBHXKA010000008.1:38638-112665 GCF_042722885.1 Streptomyces sp. NPDC058401 | reverse complement strand
GGCGCCTCCCCTTCCCCTTTTCCCCGGCCGGCCGGGGCCCGAGCGCCTCAGACCTTGACCGTGCAGCCGTCCCGCGACGACAGGCGGGCCGCCTCCAGCACGTCCAGGCAGTGCGCCGCCTCCAGGGCCGTGACGGGGGCCGGGCCGCCGTCGCGCAAGGCCGCCGCCACGGCCGCGTAGTACGCCGGGTAGTCGCCAGGCGCGGTCCGTACCGGCGTGCCCCCGCCGGTCAGCGGCGATTCCCCGGAGCCCAGCCGGCCCCACAGGTGCTCGGGCTCCTCGCCCCAGGTCCGCTCGGGGTCGCCGGGCCGCAGGCCCTCGCGCAGGGCCCCCTCCTGCGGGTCCAGTCCGTACTTGACGTAGCCCGCGCGCGAGCCCAGTACCCGGAAGCGCGGGCCCAGCTGGGCCGTGGTCGCGCTGACATAGAGGTGGGAGCGGACCCCGCTCGCGTGGGTGAGGGCGATGAAGGTGTCGTCGTCCGCCTCGGCGCCCGGGCGGCGCACGTCGGCCTCCGCGTAGACCCGTACGGCAGGACCGAACAGCACCAGCGCCTGGTCCACGACATGGCTGCCGAGGTCGTACAGCAGCCCGCCGATCTCCTCGGGGGCGCCGGACTCCCGCCAGCCGCCCTTGAGCTGCGGGCGCCACCGCTCGAAGCGGGACTCGAAGCGCTGCACCTCGCCCAGCTCGCCGTCCGCGAGGAGGCGGCGCAGGGTGAGGAAGTCGTTGTCCCAGCGGCGGTTCTGGAAGACCGACAGGAAGGTCCCGGTCCGGTCGGAGAGCGCGGCCAGCTCGCGGGCCTCGGCGGCGGTGGCGGCGAGCGGCTTGTCCACGACCACCGGGATGCCGGCCGTGAGGGCGGCCGTGGCGAGGGGGACGTGCGTCTTGTTCGGGGAGGCGATGACGATGAGGTCGGGGGCGGGGCTCTGGGTGAGCAGCTCGGTGGCGGAGGCGGCGATCCGGACGTCCGGGTAGGCCTCGCGGGCCTGGGCGGCGCGGCCCGGGTCGGAGGTGACGACGGTGTCGAGGACCAGGCCCTCGGTCGCGGAGACCAGCGGGGCGTGGAAGACGGAACCGGCCAGGCCGTAGCCGACGAGTCCGACGCGGAGGGGGGAGGCGGGGGCGGAGGCGTTCATGGTTCTACTTTGGCAACACTGTTGCTTAAGTGCAAGGAGGGTGGACAATGGCCAGGTGGACAGGGGTAGCAGGGGTAGCAGGGGTGAGGCGAGTGGTGGCGGCGCGGGCGTGAATCTGCCGGTGCTGCGCGGGCACAACGACGCGCTGGTACTGGACCTCCTGCGCGGAGCCGGACCCGCAGGCCTCGGCCGCGGGGACCTCGCGGCGCGTACGGGACTCACCCCGCAGGCGGTCAGCAAGATCGCGGCGCGGCTCCGGGGCGAGGGGCTGGTCGCCGACGCCGGACGCGAGGCGTCCACGGGCGGCAAACCGCGCACGCTGCTGCGGCTGGTGCCGGAGGCGCGGTACGCGATCGGGCTGCACCTGGACCGCGACGAGCTCACGGCGGTACGGGTCGACCTGGCGGGCCGCGTCGTCGACGGCGGGTGCGTTCCGCTGGACTTCGGGGCCGGGCCGGAGGCGGTGGTCGAGGAGGCGGTGCGGGCGGTCGGGCGGCTGCGGGTTGGTGGCCTTGACCGGCCGGTGCTCGGGGTCGGCGTGGCCGCGCCGGGGCCGCTGGACTGGCGGACCGGGGTGCTGGGGCGGGTGACGGGGTTCCCGGAATGGGAAGGGTTCCCGTTGCGGGAGGTGCTGGAGGGGCGGTTGGGGGTGCCCGTGCGGGTGGACAAGGACACCAACGCGGGGGTCGCGGCCGGGGCCCGCGCCGGCTTCGGCGGGGCCGGCTTCGGGGAGGCCGTGGCGTACGTGCACGTCGGCACCGGACTGGGGGCGGGGCTCCGGCTCACCGGCGGCGGAGAGATCTACCGGGGGCGGCGCTCGGCGGCGGGGGAGTTCGGGCACCAGGTGCTGCAACTGGACGGGCCGGCCTGCCGGTGCGGGGGGCGCGGGTGCGCGGAGGTGCTGTGCCTGGACGCGGTGGCCGGCGGCCGGCTGGAGGAAGCGGCGCGGATCGTGGGGGAGGCGGCGGCGAACCTGGTCGCGCTGCTGGATGTGGACCGGGTGCTGCTCGGGGGGCGGGTGGTGGCGGCTGCGCCGGGCGTTTTCCTGGCGGGGGTGCGGGAGGTTTTGGGGGCGCGGGCGTTTGTGGGGGGTGCGGTGGGGGTTGGGCTGGCGGAGGGGGGTGTCGCGGAGGGGGCGGCGGAGTTGGTGCTTGGCCCGTTGTTCGGGCGGGGGGAGTGAGCGGGCCTGGCGGTGGCCCCCTGGCCCTTGGCCCTGCTGGCCCTTGCCCTCTGGCTCCTGGCTGGGGTGTGGCGGGTGCGTGTCGGTGGGCTGGGCCCGGCCTTGCCCGTCCCGTTCCGGGTGGGGATGGTTGGCCCTGCGGGGCGGAGTCCCCTACCCGCCCTTCCGCCGTTCCCCGGGCTCTGCCCGGACCCCGGTCCTCAAGCGCCGGACGGGCTGGGAGGGGGGTGCCGGGCTGCGCCCGGACCCCTCCTGGGGCCTCCGCCCCAGACCCCGGTCCTCAAACGCCGGACGGCTGGATTGGCTGCGTCCGGCTGATATCGCTGCGCCCGCCCCCTCTGGATCCCTCCGTGGTGTCTGGTCATGGTGTGCGCCGAATGGGGGGAAAGCGGGGGAAGGTGGGCGTGGTGCTGGACAGGGGGTTGGGTGGGCGTGGGAGGGTGCGGGCAAGGCCGGGGTGATTGTCGGGTTGTGTGGCAATCGTTTTATGGGTCGTTCGGTCGTTCGGTTGGCGTCGGCGAGTAGGGGTTCCTCATGCGACTGCGCAAAGCCCTTGCCCTGGCAGCCGTCTTCGTGGCTGCCGGCGTCCCCACCGCATCGGCGGACATCGGCAACGGCGGCGGAGCCCGGCCCGCGCCCGCGCTGCCTTCGCGGGTGGAGGCCAGCTGCGGTGACGGGAAGGGCACGCAGTTTCCGATCGGCGCCCGGATCCGTGGTGGGCCGGCGGTGTACCGCACCGGCGGTCAGGCGCAGACCTGGTACCTCGACCTCACCAACACCACCACCACCCAGTGCACCGCCATCCACCCCGTCGTGGTCTTCACCGACCCGGCCCACGCCCTGCGCCCCGCCCATTTCCGGATGGAGTTCGACGCCCCCGGCGCGGCCGCGGCCGCCCCGGGGCACGCCCTCCCCGTGAGCCTGGAGCGCACCGACCGGGACGAGATCGTCGCCGTCTTCGACGGCGGCGACGCCTTCTCCGGCTTCACCGTCGGCCCCGGCGGTTCCGTGACCGTCCCCGTCCGGCTCGCCTTCGCCGCCGATGCCCCGCGCGGCGAGGCCGTCGCCGACGCCGCGCTGGTCCAGCGCAAGGGCGACGACGGCGACTGGATCGGCGAGGCGGGCGGCTACCGGTTCGAGGTCCAGGGCCCGGACGCGGACGCGGACACGGGCACGGACACGGCCACGGAGATCGGCGAGGCCGGAGCGCTGGCCGCGACCGGCCGCACCCCGGGGTCCTGGGTGTACGGGGCCGGCGCCGCGGCCGCCCTGGCCGGCGGCGGCGGACTCCTGATCGGGGCCCGCCGACTGCGGCGCAAGGGGCAGCAGGGCCCGCAGTCCTCGTAGGGAAGTTCCCGTAGCGGCGGTCCACGTAGAGTCCGAGGGTGGAAGAACCGACCGCGTACGCGCACCACCACCAGCCCGGCCTGCCCGTCCGCTCCGGCATTCCCGAGCACGGCCGCATCCCCAAGTACTACGCCGTCAAGGCCCGCATCGCCGGGCTGCTCGACGAGCTCGGCGAGGGGGGACTCCTCCCCACCGAGCGCGATCTCGCCGAGCAGTACGAAGTCTCCCGCGAGACCGTCCGCCAGGCCCTGCGCGAGCTGCTGCTGGAGGGCCGGCTGCGCCGCTCGGGCCGTGGCACCGTCGCCGCCGGGCCGAAGCTCGAACAGCCCCTGTCGCTGGCGAGTTACACCGAGGGCGTCCGCCGCCAGGGGCGTACCCCGGGCCGCCACCTGATCGGCCTGGAATGCTTCCCCTGCCCGGCCGCCGTGGCCCCCGGCATCGGAGCCGAGCCCGGGGAGCCGGTCTGGCACCTGGAACGGGTGCTGCTCGCCGACGAGGAGCGGGTCGGGCTGGAGAGCACGTACGTCCGGGTCGCCCGCGCCCCCCGCCTCGACGTCGATTTCCAGCCGGACTCCTCCTTCTACGGCTACCTCCACGACAGCCTCGGCATCTCCTTCGGCGACGCCGACGAGAAGCTGGAAACGGTCCTCGCCACCCCCCGCGAAGCCCTGTTGATCGGTACCCCGCCCGCGCTCCCGATGCTGCTCATCCACCGTTTCTCCCGGGACCGGGAGGGCAGGCCGCTGGAGCGGGTGCGTTCTCTCTACCGTGGCGACCGGTTCAGCTTCACGACCCACCTTCAGCCCGAATAGTCCCTACCAAGGCCCCCGTATGAGATCAAAGAGGGCGAACTCGCATCACGGAACGGTAACGGGTCTAGTCCAAGCGTCGGAGGCTGTTCACCGGGTCGTCGCCCGGGGGATCCTCCGGGGTCACGGACCGCCGCCACCTTGGAGCACGTGAGAGTCATAGTCGTCGGAGGCGGCGTGGTAGGCACCATGCACGCCTGGCAAGCAGTGGAACGCGGCCACGAGGTCGTCCAGATCGAGCGAGAAGCGGAGGCCCGCGGCGCGTCCTTGCGTAATTTCGGCCAGATCTGGGTCAGCGGCCGGGCCGGGGGCGAGGAGCTCGACACCGCCCTGCGGGCCCGCGAGCTCTGGGAGTCGATCGGTGAGCGGGTGCCCGGCCTGGGCTTCCGCGCCATCGGCTCGCTGACCCCGGTGCGGGGCTCCCGCGAGTACGCCGTCGCCGAGGCCGCCGTGGCCCGCCCCGACGCCGCCGCCCGCGGCTACAAGCTGGTCACCGCCGAAGAGGCCAGGGCGCTCAACCCCGCCCTGCGCGGCGCGTTCGAGGCCGCCCTGTGGTGCGAGCGGGACGCGGCCGTGGAACCGCGCACCGCCCAGCTCCACCTGCGCGAAGCCCTCAAGGCGTCCGGCCGCTACACCTTCCTCCCCGGACGGGAAGTGCGCGAGGTCGTCGGAAGCGGAGCCGTCCGCGACGACCACGGCGACGTCCACCGGGGCGACGCCGTGATCCTGGCCACCGGGGCCTGGCTCTCCGGCCTGGTCCGCGAACTGGTCCCCGAGCTGCCCGTGCGCCGTGTCCGGCTGCAGATGATGCAGACCGCCCCGCTCGGCGAAACCCTGACCACCTCGGTCGCCGACGCCGACAGCTTCCGCTACTACCCCGCCTACACGAGCGAAGCCCTCGACGAACTCAACGCCGAGCAGGCCCAGGCGCCGATCGCCGCCGCGCACAAGATGCAGCTCCTGATGGTGCAGCGCCAGGACGGCGGACTGACCATCGGCGACACCCACGAGTACGAGCACCCCTTCGCGTTCGACACCCTCGAAGACCCCTACACGCACCTCACCGAGGTCGTCGAGTCCTTCCTGGGCCGCCCGCTGCCGCAGATCCGCCGCCGCTGGGCCGGCGTGTACGCGCAGTGCACCGACACCACCCGCGTCGTCCACCGCCAGCAGGTGGCCGACGGCGTCTGGCTGGTGACCGGGCCCGGCGGGCGGGGCATGACCTGCTCGCCCGCCATAGCCGAAACCACCGCGAACGAACTGGGCTGGTAAGCACCATGACCGACACCGAGATCGAGACCAAGACCAAGACCAAGACCGACACCCGCCGCCTGATCGTCCTCGACATGGCCGGTACCACCGTCGCCGACGGCGGCCTCGTCGAGCGCGCCTTCGAGCGGGCCGCCGAGCGCCTCGGCGTCGAGCCGGGCAGCGCCGACCACGCCGCGAAGCTCCAGTACGTCCGCGACACCATGGGCGAGTCGAAGATCTCCGTCTTCCGCCACCTCTTCGGCGCCGAGGACCTCGCCCAGCGCGCCAACTCCGCCTTCGAGCAGGCCTACGGGGAACTCGTGGACGGCGGCCTCATCGCCCCGATCCCCGGCGCCCGCGAGGCCGTCGAAAAGCTCCGCGCCGACGGCCGCACCGTGGTCCTCACCACCGGCTTCGCCCGCGTCACCCAGGACGCCATCCTCGACGCCCTCGGCTGGCACGACCTGGCCGACCTCACCCTGTGCCCCGCCGACGCGGGCGGCCGGGGCCGGCCCTACCCCGACATGGTGCTGGCCGCCTTCCTGCGCACCGGCGCCGTGGCCGACGTGCGCGAGACCGTGGTCGCCGGCGACACGGCGTACGACATGCTCAGCGGGGTCCGCGCCGGCGCCGGGATCGTGGCGGGCGTCCTCACCGGCGCCCATGACCGCGCGGCCCTGACCGGGCACGGCGCCACCCACGTCCTGGGCTCCGTCGCCGAACTCCCCGCCCTCCTCGCGCGGTCGGACCAGGAGCGGGAGCCCGGCGCGTGAGCGGCATCCGCTTCGACTCGGTCTCGGTCGCCTACGGCGGCAACACCGTCCTGGACTCCCTCGACCTGACCGTCGAGCCCGGCGAGGTCATGGCGCTGCTCGGCCCCTCCGGCTCCGGCAAGACCACGGCCCTGCGCGCGGTGGCCGGCTTCGTCCGGCCCGCCTCGGGCCGGATCCTGATCGGCGGCCGGAACGTCACCGCGCTCCCGCCGCACAAGCGCGGCATCGGCATGGTCGTCCAGCAGTACGCGCTGTTCCCGCACATGCGCGTCGCGGACAACGTCGCCTTCGGCCTGCGGGCGCAGAAGGCGGCCAAGGCGGAGATCCCCGGCCGCGTCGCCGAGGCCCTGGAGATGACCGGGATGGCGGCCTACGCCAAGCGCTACCCCCGCGAACTCTCCGGCGGGCAGCAGCAGCGCGTGGCCATCGCCCGCGCCCTCGCCATCCGCCCCGGGGTCCTCCTCCTGGACGAGCCGCTGTCCGCGCTCGACGCCCAGCTGCGCTCCGGGATGCTCACCGAACTGGCCCGCCTGCACCGCGAACTCCCCGACGTGTCCATCCTCTACGTCACCCACGACCAGGTCGAAGCGCTGACCCTGGCCGACCGGATCGCCGTCATGGACCAGGCCCGCCTGCAGGACTGCGGCACCCCGCAGCAGCTGTACCGGGCCCCGCGCACCGAGTTCACCGCCTCCTTCGTCGGCAACGCCAACCTGCTGCCCGTCACCGTCGCCGACGGGGGCGCGCTCTTCGCCGGGCACCCCCTCACCCTCGACCCCGGCCGCGCGGCCGCCGGCGCCACCGCCACCCTGTGCGTACGCCCGCACCTGCTCGGCCTCGGCGCCGGCCCCAACGCACTGAGCGGGACCATCACCGAGGTGCAGTGGCGCGGCTCGACCCACCGGCTCTACGTGGACATCGAGGGCCACCGGGTCAAGGCCGACCTGCCCGAACTGCGCGAAACCCCGGCGCTGGGCGACCGGGTCACCCTGCACTTCGAGCCCCGCGACGCGGTCCTCCTGTCCGCGGGGGTCACCGATGGCTGAGGCCACGGACCGGCGCACCCCCGGACCGGCAGCCGCCCCCGAAGCCGCGGTCATACCCCACCAGCCCCACCAGCCCCACCAGCCCCACCAGCCCGTACGAAGCCCTGCCCCCGGCCCGCCCGAAAGCCCGGCCGGAGCCCCCGACGGCTTCGCGGCGAAGGCCGCACGTGCGCCCCGTAGCGTGCCCGGCTGGCTGTGGACCGTGCCTCCCGTCGCCGTGCTCGCGGTGGTCTTCCTCTACCCCCTCGCGCTGGTCGTCCAGCAGTCCCTGTCCCCCGAGAACGGGGGCGGGCCCTTCGACGCCTACGCCTCGGTCTTCGCCTCGCACTCCTTCCGCGAGGCGCTGGGCACCACGGTCTGGCTGGCCGTCGGCGCCACCGCCGGCTGCCTGGTCCTCGGCTTCGCGCTCGCGCTGGTCATCGCCTTCGTCCCGTTCCCCGGGGCCCGCGCCGTCGCCAAGTTCATCGACGTCTTCCTCTCCTTCCCCTCCTTCCTCATCACCCTCGCCCTCCTCTTCGTCTACGGCACCGTCGGCATGGCCAACGGCCTGTGGACCGACACCTTCGGCGTCGCCGAGGGGCCCTTCCACTTCCTGACCACCCCGTGGGGCGTCCTCCTCGCGGAGATCACCTACTTCACGCCCTTCGTGATGCGCCCGCTGCTCGCCGCCTTCTCCCAACTGGACACCGCCCAGCTGGAGGTGGCCTCCTCGCTCGGCGCGAAGCCCGGCCGCATCATCCGCCGGGTGATCCTCCCCGAGTCCCTCCCGGCCCTCGCCGCCGGCGGCAGCCTCGTCCTGGTCATGTGCCTCAACGAGTTCGGGATCGTCCTGTTCACCGGAGCCAAGGACGTCACCACGCTCCCGATGCTCATCTACGGCAAGGCGATCCTCGAATCCGACTACGCCGCCGCCTGCGTGGTCGCCGTCGTCAACATCGTGATCTCCGTCGGCCTGTTCGGCCTCTACCGGGTGGTGAGCAAGCGTGCTGGTGCATAGCAAGAGCGGCCGCTGGGCCGCCTGGAGCCTCTTCGGCCTCCTCTTCCTGCCCCTCTTCGCCCTGCCGCTGCTCGTCGTGGTCGCCGCGTCCTTCTCCACGCACTGGTCCGGGGCCTTCCCCTCCGGCCCCACCACCGAGAACTACGCCGCCGCCGTCCGGGGCGAATCCCTCCGGGCCCTGACCACCTCGCTGCTCACCGCCCTGGCCGCGAGCCTGATCGCGCTCACCGTCGGCACCTGGGCCGCGCTCGCCGCCGCCGGACTGCGCAAACGCGGCAAGGCCGCCCTGGACGCCCTGTTCGTGCTGCCCGTCGCCGTGCCGTCCGTGGTCGTCGGCCTCGCCGTGCTCGTAGCCTTCAGCAAGCCGCCGCTGCTCCTCAACGGCACCAGCTCGATCGTGATCCTGGCGCACACCATTCTTGTCACGGCGTTCGCCCACCAGTCGGTTTCGGCTGCCATCGTGCGTCTCGACCCCGCGTACGAGCAGGCGGCGGCCTCCCTGGGCGCCCGCCCCGCGTACGTGCTGTGTCGGGTCAAGCTGCCCCTCCTGCTGCCGTCGCTCACCGCGGCCGCCGGGCTCTGCTTCGCCCTGTCCATGGGCGAGCTGAGCGCCACGATGATGCTCTACCCGCCGGACTGGATGCCCCTCCCGGTCCGGATCTTCACCGCCACCGACCGCGGCTCGCTCTTCAGCGGCTCCGCCGTCGCCGTGGTCCTCATGGCCACCACCCTGCTGGTCCTGCTGGCCGTCTCCCGCGTCCGCACCAGGGCCACGTACCGCTAGACCTCCTGCCGGATCCCCTGCCGGACCCCGGCCGCACCCTGCTGTTTCCCCTGCTGACTCCCTTTCCCCGTAAGGAAGTTCCATGCCCAGCAACAGACTCCTCCGCATCACCGCCGCCGTCACCGGCAGCCTCGCCCTCACCGCCGGCCTCACCGCCTGCGGTGGTTCGTCCTCAGGGGGCTCCGCGGACTCCGCCGACACCAAGGGCGGCGGCGAGAAGGTCGTCACCGTCTACAGCGCCGACGGCCTCAAGAGCGACAAGGGCGACGGCTGGTACGACAAGGTCTTCGCCGACTTCACGAAGAAGACCGGCATCGAGGTCAAGTACGTCGAGGGCGGCTCGGGGGAGATGGTGCAGCGCGCCGTCCGCGAGAAGACCAACACGCAGGCCGACGTCCTGATCACGCTGCCCCCCTTCATCCAGCAGGCCGACGGCAAGGGCCTCCTCCAGGCCTACACGCCGCAGGGCGCCGACAAGGTCAACGGAGCGAACAAGTCCGCCGACGGCAAGTGGACTTCGGTCGTCAACAACTACTTCGGCTTCATCTACAACAAGAAGGAGCTGACGGCGGCCCCCAAGACCTGGGAAGAGCTGCTCGACGCCAAGTACAAGGGCAAGCTCCAGTACTCCACCCCGGGCGTCGCGGGCGACGGCACCGCCGTGCTCATCAAGGCGATGCACGACTTCGGCGGCAAGGAGCAGGCCAACGCGTACCTGAAGAAGCTCCAGGCCAACAACGTCGGCCCGTCCTCCTCCACCAGCAAGCTCGCGCCGAAGACCGACAAGGGCGAGCTGCTCGTCGCCAACGGCGACGTCCAGATGAACTTCGCGCAGTCCAAGTCCATGCCGAACCTCGGCATCTGGTTCCCCGCCAAGGACGGTGGCCGGCCCACCACCTTCTCCCTCCCGTACGCGGCCGGCCTCGTCGACAAGGCCCCGCACACCGAGAACGGCAAGAAGCTCCTCGACTACCTGCTCACCGAGGACGCCCAGAAGCTGGTCAGCGGTGTCGGCGGCGGCTTCCCCGCCCGCACGGACGTCAAGCCCACCGATGCCAATGCCGTCGAACTCACCAAGCTCATGACCGGAGTCGAGATCTTCGAGCCGGACTGGGCCGACATCGACAAGAACCTCACCGGCTACGTCGACGCGTGGAAGTCGGCCACCGGAAGCTGACTGGTCGCCTCCCGGTCACCCACGACCGGGATAGTGACGAGCGGATAACGGGTCTGGACCGAGCCTCGTCTTCGGTCCGGCCCCGCCGTACGCTCGCTCGCGTTGCCGCACGACCGTACGTCCGCACGACGGCATGCCCGTACGACCGCATGCCCCGTACGTCCCCTGCGCCTTCCCCACGATTACTCCCGGAGGAGTACGTGCCCACTGTCCTGTCCGGACGGACCCTCGCCGTGGCCGCCACCGCCACCGCCCTGCTCGCCACCGGTCTCGCGGCCCACGCCGCGACCGCCGACGAAACCGGCGCCGCTGCCGCCGCGAACAAGGTGCTGGTCATCGGCATCGACGGCGCGGTCCTGGACCGCATCAAGGCCGCCAACGCGCCCCACCTGAACGGCCTGATGGCCCAGGGCCTGACCGCCCGCAGCACCCTGTACGCGAACCCGATGGCCGCCACCTCCTCGGGTCCCGGCTGGTCCACGATCGCCACCGGCGTCTGGCCCGACAAGCACGGGGTGAAGGACAACTCCTTCACCGGCAAGAACTACACGGCCTACCCGGACTTCCTGACCCGCATCGAGAACGCCAACCCGGCGCTCAACACCTATGCGGCCGCCGACTGGGAGCCCATCACCTCCACCGACCAGAACGGCCCGATCTTCTCGGCCAAGGTCGACAAGCGCCTGAACCTCAAGGGCGACCGCGACGGTTACGGCAGCGAGGACCCGAAGATCGCCGCCGCGGCCTCCGCCGAGCTCCGCGACCAGAACCCCGACGCCGCCTTCGTCTACCTCGGCGAGATCGACCACGCGGGCCACTCCTCCGGCGCCGCGAGCCAGGAGTACCTGAACGCCATCGCCCGCGTCGACGTCCTCGTCGGCCAGCTCCTCAACGCCGTCCAGAGCCGCCCGACCTACGCCCAGGAGAACTGGAAGGTGCTGGTCACCACCGACCACGGCCACACCAACGCCGGCGGCCACGGCGGCTCCACCATCCAGGAGCGCGGCACCTTCGTCCTCGCCAAGGGCGCCGGAATCCCGGCCGGTTCGGTACGCGAAGACGTCAGGCTCGTCGACGTCGCGGCGACCGCGCTCGCCCAGGTCGGGGTCAACCCCGGCTCCGCGATCGACGGCATCGCGCTGGGCGCCCCCGACGACGGCGACGCCTTCGACACCCTGCGCCCCAGCCTCCAGGCGCGCGTCGACGAGACGGGCATTCCGGCCGGCACCAAGGGCTTCACGCACACCCCGCCGGCCGGCTGGTCGGTCGACAACTCCAAGATGGGCACCGGCGGTGTCACCGAGTGGGCCGGCTGGGCCTTCGCCACCGACGAGTTCTGGAGCCAGTCGCAGCGCGACCAGTGGCGCGAGCTGAACGTCCGCTCCCGTGACGTGTTCGCCGTCGCCGACTCCGACGAGTGGGACGACAAGAGCCACACCGGCTCCTACGACTCCACCCTGGCCACCCCCAAGTGGGCGGTCACCGGCGGCACCACGAAGAACCTGACCTTCCAGACGCACTACCGCCACGAGGCCGGCCAGACCGCCCAGGTCCTGGTCTCCTACAACGGCGCCGCCGCCTCGGTCGTCAAGAGCTACACCGCCGACGCCGTCGCCCGCTCCGAGTCGATCGCGCTCCAGGTCCCGGCCGGCGCCACCGACGTCCAGGTCCGCTTCCGCTACGCCGGCAGCAACAACTGGTACTGGACCGTGGACAACGTCAAGCTCGGCTGAGGCCCTTCTTCCGGCGGGTACGGGACCTTCGGCGGGAGCCCTCGACGGGCCTTCGCCGGAGCCCGTTCCGCCGTACGGTCCGGGCCGTGGACGCCCACCGCGTCCGCGGTCCGGCCCGGATAAGGTGGTAGAGACCAGAGGTCACAGACGTCACAGACGTCAGACGCCACCGAGAGCGGAGAACAGTCCAGTGGCAGAGCGCAAGCCGATCGAATCCTGGCTCACCGACATGGACGGGGTCCTCATCCACGAGGGCACCCCGATCCCCGGGGCCGACGCCTTCATCAACCGGCTGCGCGAGTCCGGCAAGCCTTTCCTCGTGCTGACGAACAACTCCATCTACACCCCGCGCGACCTCCAGGCCCGGCTGAGCCGGATGGGCCTGTCCGTCCCGGTGGAGAACATCTGGACTTCGGCCCTGGCCACCGCGAAGTTCCTCGACGACCAGCGTCCGGGCGGCACCGCGTACGTCATCGGCGAGGCCGGCCTGACCACCGCCCTGCACGACATCGGCTACGTCCTGACCGACCACGAGCCGGACTACGTGGTTCTGGGCGAGACCCGGACGTACAGCTTCGAGGCCATGACCAAGGCGGTCCGCCTGATCAACGCGGGCGCCCGCTTCATCTGCACCAACCCGGACGAGACCGGCCCCTCCACCGAGGGCCCGCTGCCCGCCACGGGCGCCGTCGCCGCGCTGATCACCAAGGCGACCGGCAAGCAGCCGTACTTCGCCGGCAAGCCCAACCCGCTGATGATGCGCACCGGCCTGAACGCCATCGGCGCGCACTCGCACAGCAGCGCGATGATCGGCGACCGGATGGACACCGACATCCTCGCCGGGCTGGAAGCGGGCATGCAGACCTTCCTGGTGCTGACCGGTCTGACCTCGGTCGAGGACACCGAGAAGTTCCCCTACCGGCCCACCCACACGTTCGACTCCATCGCCGATCTGGTCGATCTGGTTTAGGTCGTACGGCTGACACGTACGGGCCAAGCGGGCGCCGCTCCGGATGCGGAGCGGCGCGCCGCGCGTGAATCTCCTTGTTGAGGAGGTTCACCATGCGCAGTGATTTGATCGCTCTCCGTGTCACCGGGGTGGCCGTCGCCCTGACGGCCCTGTCCGCCGTGACCGCTCCCTTCGCCTTCGCGGGGGAGGATGACTGGAACCGGGAACGCGGCAGCGTCTCGGCCGACCCCAATCCGGCGGAGCCGGGGGCGCAGGTCAAACTGCGCGTCCGCGGCTGCGACGAGGACTGGGCCGTCGCCTCGTCCGTCGCCTTCGTCTCCGAGGTCCGCCTCTCCACCGGCCGCGACGACCGCCGCACCCTGTGGGGCGACGCGATGATCCGCTCCTGGGCCGAGCCCGGCCGCCACGACATCAAGATCAAGTGCGGTGGCCGCGGCGGCGAACGCGAGTGGGGCACGATCGAGGTCGAGCGCCGCCGGGAGCACCGGCCCGACCCCCACCACACACCCGTCTGGCCGGTCCACGCGGGCGGCGGCGGCATGTCCGAGGAGATCGCCGCGAAGTCGAAGGCGGCGGGCGCGGCGGAGGGCGCCGAGGCCGCGGACTCCGCGCAGCTCGCCGCGGCGGCGAAGAAGAGCCACACGGGCGACGGCCCGGGCCTGCCGCACACGGTGATCGGCGCCGTGCTCGCCGCCGCCGCCACCCTCGCGGTCGCCGGCCGGGCGCTGACCCTGCGCCGCCGCCGCAGCGGCGAGTGACCGGGTGATCGGATGAGCGCGGAGCAGCGGAGCTCCGGCGGGAACCGGCTGCTGACCTTCGCGGCCTGGTCGGTGCTGGTCCTCGGCCTGTGGCTGTGGGGCCGCGAGATCACCGGGGTGGCGATACCCCTGCCCGGCCAGGCCGGTGGACCGGCCGCCCCGGGCATGCCCGCGGCGCACACCCCGCTGGGGCCGGCGGCGCCCGCGCGGGTCGACGTACCGTCCCTCGGTGTGCAGGCCCCGGTGATCGTCCGGGACCTCGACGCGAAGGGGGCGATCGAACCGCCCCCGTACGAGAATCCGGGCACGGTCGGCTGGTGGCGCGGCGGCGCCCAGCCCGGCACGGCCGGGACAGCGCTGCTGGTCGGGCACGTGGACACGAAGTCGAAGCCGGCCGTGTTCTACGGCCTGAGCTCGGCGAAGAAGGGCGACAAGGTCCGGGTGGTGCGGGCCGACGGCTCGGTGGCGGAGTTCACGATCGAGGACGTACGGGTCCACGAGCGCGAGGGCTTCGACCCCGCCAAGGTGTACGGCCCCAGGGTCCGCGGCCGGGCCGAGCTGCGGCTGGTCACCTGCGGCGGGACCTACGACAAGGCGGCCAAGGAGTACTCGGCGAACGTGGTGGTGTCGGCGTACCTGACGGGCGTCGGAGTCCGCCCCGGAACGGCGGTGTGAACCGGCGGCCCGAACCGTCCTGAACCGGCGGCCCGAACCGCACACCCCGGAAGCACGAAGAAGCCCCACGCAGCTTTCACTGCGTGGGGCTTCTTTGCGTCTGTGCGCCGCCAGGGACTCGAACCCCGGACCCGCTGATTAAGAGTCAGCTGCTCTAACCAACTGAGCTAGCGGCGCTTGGTGACAGGGAAAACTCTACCCCACCGCTGCGGGTGCTCGTGACAAGCCGCGCGCGTTCTGTCCGATTAACCCATGTTTGGGGGTTTTGTCGTGCACGATATGTCTGGGCCAGGCCGAATCTGATGCCCCGCCAGATGCGGTCCCGGCCGACCGGCGACGAGCAGGGGAGTGGACGGAACCGCATGACGATGCAGCCTCCGACGCATGAGTACGAAGTGGCGTCGACGGCCGAGGCGCTGCCGCCGATGCCGCTGGCCTCCTTCGAGGAGTACGAACCCACCGGCGACTGCCCGTGCCAGGGCTGCGCCCAGCGCCGCCGCGCCCTCGCCCGTGCCCGGGCCATACCGCTGCGCGACGGCGGACACCCGGCCGCGCGCGGAGCCCGCCGGGTGCTGGTGCTGGCCACCGCCGCGGGGGTGGTCCTCGGCGGAGGGGGCGCATCCCTGGCAGCGGCGGCGACACCGGGCCCCGGCGGCCGGGTCGCCCTCGACGACCCGGGCACCCCGCAGGGCGGCCGGGCCCCGCTGCACGGGCCGAAGGGCACTCCCGCCAAGCCCGCCGGGGTGCCCGGAGCGCCCTCGGCGGTGCGGCGGACCGACCGGGCGACGATCATCAACCGGGCGAAGCTGTGGCTGGACGCGCAGGTCCCGTACAGCATGGAGCAGTACTGGTCGGACGGGTACCGGCAGGACTGCTCCGGCTTCGTCTCGATGGCCTGGAACCTCGGCACGAACGAGTGGACCGGCAGCCTCGACAAGTTCGCGACCCGGATCACGAAGGACGAGCTGCTCCCCGGAGACATGCTGCTCTTCCACAACCCGGCCGACCCCAACAAGGGCTCGCACGTCGTGCTCTTCGGCGGCTGGGTGGACGAGACGCGCACGCACTACGTCGCTTACGAGCAGACCCGGCCGATCACGCGGAAGCTGGCCACGCCGTACGGGTACTGGAGCAACGCGGTGAAGTACCTCCCGTACCGGTTCAACGGGGTGACGGGCGGAGTCCTGCCCGCGCCCCCGGCCACGGGCGAGCCGCCCGCACCGGGCGGCACGGGCGCCGTCTCGGCCACCTACCCCGGAGCGTCGAAGTTCGGGCCGGGCACGGACAACGCCTACGTCGCCCAGCTCGGCCGGATGCTGTCCGACCGCGGCGGGCTGCGCTTCTACCCGAAGGGCGTCGGCACGAAATGGTCCGACGCCGACCGGCTGGCGACCGCGGCCTTCCAGAGCGCCCAGGGCTGGACGGGCGCGGACGCCGACGGCCTCCCGGGCGCGCACACCTGGCGGCTGCTCGCCCAGCACCAGGGCAAGGACATCCCGCCCACCACGGGCGCCGCACCGGGCCCGGCGGGCAAGCCCGCCTACCCGGGGGCGTCCTTCTTCCGGCCGGGCGCGTCCCACCCGGCCATCACCGCCCTTGGCCGCCAGCTGGTGAAGAAGGGCTTCGGCACGTACTACACATCCGGTCCGGGCCCCCGCTGGGACGAGGCCGACCGCCGCGGCGTCGAGGCGTTCCAGCGCGCCCAGGGCTGGCGCGGCGCCCAGGCCGACGGCTACCCGGGCCCGGAAACCTGGCGCCGGCTGTTCGCATGACGGAGGCAACGATGTACCCCACGCGCACGACATCGACCACAGGCACCTTCCAGATCCCCCCGCACCCGACCCCCCGGCGGGCGACCCCGCCACAGCACCCCCTCGCTCCGCCGGAGCCGGGCGCAGCGGCGGAGCCGCAGCCCCGTGCGGAAGCCCACTCGGGCGAAGCCGGGGCGGCTGCACCGGCTGCACCGGCTGCACCGGCGGGAGCCGCTTGGGCGGACGCCGCTTTGGCGGGAGCCGCCCCGACGGCCGCCGCGCCGACCGGCGCTGCCCCGGCGGGGGCCGCACCGGCCGCTGCCGGGCCGACTGCCGCCGTGTCGGGCGAAGCCGCGCCGACCGCTGCCGTGCCGGGCGGAGCCGCACCGGCCGCCGTGGGTCCGGGCGGAGCGGGGGCCGACGCCGGCACCCCGGCCGGAGCCACGCCGGCAGCGGCCGGACCCCGGTGGGGCGTTCCGGAGCCGGCCGCGTCCGCGCCGGATGCCGCCGGGTGGGCCCGGGGCGGAGCCGCACGGGCGGGAGGCGTGCCGGGCGAAGCCGCCCCGGCAGCGGCCGGCCCCCGGTGGGGCGTTCCGGCCGGGCCGGGGCGGGCCGCGTCCGTGCCGGTCGCGCCCGGGGAGTCGGGCACCGAGCGGGGCTCGCACGTGCCGGGAGGCTCTGACCGGGCCACCTCCGCGCAGTCCGCGTCCGCTCCGGCCGCCGCCGGGTGGGCAGCGGCCGACGCCGAGCCCGGTACCGAGCGGGGCTCGCGCTCGGGCGCGCCCGACCGGGACGCGTATGCGTCTGCCGCAGCTGTGCAGGTTGCCGCAGGGCGGGCAGTGGCCGAGGTCGGTACCGAGCGGGGCTCACAGCTGTCGGGTGAGTACGACCGGGCCAGGTCGGTATCGGTTGCGACAGGGCGGGTTTTTGCCGGGGCTGACGCCGAGTTGGGCGCACGCCTGGCGGCCGCGCCCGACCGGGACGTGTCGGACCAAGCCGTGCCCGAGCGGGTCGGCTCCGAGCGGGCCATGTCCGACCGGGCCATGTCCGAGCCGGTCGTTGCCGGGTGGGGTGGGGGCTCCGTGGCTGTGCAGGGTGAGGGGGTGGCGGCCGTCTCGGTGTCTTCTGGGGCCGTCGCGTCCGAGGTGATCGGTTGGGCGCCGGGGGCCGAGTCCTCCGGGCCCGGCGCGGGCGTCCGCGGCGGGGACGGCGACGGGTCCGTCCTCGGGGCGGGGCAGGCTTCGGGCGGTGTGGCGCACGCGCCCGCCGCGCGCAGCGACGTACCGGCGGCGCGGGTCCAGGCCGAGCCGGGGGTCGACATTCCGCATCCCCAGGACGAGGCGGCTCACGCCGGTGCGGCCACGCTCCGGCTGCGCAGTCCCGAGGCCGAGAGCGCCCGGCCGCACCCGCAGGACGAGGCCTGGCCCCCGGCCGCCCCAGCCCCCGCGGGCGTGCCCCTCGCGACCGCGGCGGTGGTGCGGACTCCGTCCGGCGAGGGCTCGTACGCCGCCGCGGAGCACGCCCCGAAGCATGCGGGTCCGCCCGCCGCCTGGGACCTGCCCGGGCAGGGCGGCTCGTCCGCCGAGCACGGCCGCGCCCCGCAGCACGCGGTTCCGGGCCCCGCCCCGGAGGCCGGGTACGCGGACCCGTACCCCGTACGGGACCTGTCCGAGCCGGCCGACACGGCCGACAGGCGGGAGTTGACCTGGTCCGTGCCCGCTCCGGGCACCGCCGGTGACGCCGCCCCTGTAAGCGGCAGCCCCGTCGGCAACGGGCCCGTCGGCACCGGCCTCGTTGGCAACGGTCCCGCCGGCGACGGCCTCACAGGTGGCGACGGCCTCGCAGGAGGCGACGGCCTCGGACGGGAGACCGCGGACGGGCAACCCGGCACCGCCGACTTCGCGGACGCCGACCCCGCCACCGGCGGCACCGCCGACCTTGCGGACCCCAACGTCGCCACCGGCGCCACCGCGGACTTCGCGAACGCCGAACCCGCCACCGGCGGCACCGGCGACCTTGCGGACCTCAACGTCGCCACCGGCGGCACCGCCGCCCCCGCAGACGCCGCCCCCGCCACCGCCGCCGCCGCCGTCGGCACCGCCGACCCCGCCCCCGCCACCCCCGACCCCGCGCCCGGTCGTGGAGTCGTGCCCGGCCCCGGCATCGCCGACGGCGGTGACATCGCCGAGGTCGTCGCCCGGGCCGTGGCGCGGATCGCCGAGGACGACACGCAGGACCTGCCCCCCATCGCCCCGGCCCGTACCAGCCCGGCGCGCGGGCTCGCGGTGACGGAGGTGCCGGTGCACCTGCCGTTCCGCGGCGCCGCCCGCCCGCAGCCGAGCCGGCCGCAGTCGGGCCACCCGGGCCAGTCGAGTAACCCGGGTCAGTCGAGTAACCCGGGCCAGTCGGGCCAGTCGGGCCACCCGGGCCAGTCGGGCCACCCGGGCCACCCGGGCCACCCGGACCACCCCAACCACCCCGCCCAGTCGGAGACGCGCCCGCGGGCGAAGGCCCGCCCCGCCCCCGGGCGCCGCGTGCCCCGTGGTGACGACCGGCTCCATGAGCACCGGGGTCCCGTGCTGCCCGGCTGGGTCGCGGTGGCCGTCGGCGGGATCGCGCTCGCCGGCTGCGCCGTCGTGCTCTGGCGGGCCGGGGCCGTCCCGGATGCCCTCGCGCTGGCGTTCGGCGCGGAGCCCCGCCCGTACCGGGGGCTGCAGGCACGGTTCTGGCCCCCGCTCGCGTTCCTCGGGGTCGTCGCGCTCCTCGCGCTCGGCGGCCTCGGCCGCAGCCGAGCCGGTCACGCCTGGGTGCTGACCCTCTTCGGCCGCTACCGCGGCACCGTCCGCCGTACCGGCCTGACCTGGATCAGCCCCCTGCTGCTGCGCCGCCGGGTCGACGTCCGGCTGCGGCACTGGCGCAGCGACCCGATGCCGGCCGTGGATTCCGGCGGGCTCGCCCTCCAGGTCGTCGTCCAGGTGGTCTGGCAGGTCAAGGACACGGCCAGGGCGACCCTGGCCGTGGAGGACCATGTCGACTACCTCGCCGAGCAGGTGGAATCGGCCATGGCCCGGGTCCTGTCCCAGCTTCCCGCCGACGCGTTCCACGAGGACGCCCCGACCCTGCGCGATGCCGAAGCCGTCGGTGACGCGCTGACCCGGATGCTGGCGGCCGAGACGGAGGCGGTCGGCGTGGAGGTGTTCTCGGCGCAGCCCACCCGGATCGAGTACGCCCCGGAGGTCGCGGACGCCATGCGCCGGCGCCGGGTCGCGGCGATCGACGCGAAGCACCGGGACACCGTGCTGACCTCGGTGGTCGACGCGGTGGACGACACCGTCCACCGGCTCACCTCGCGCGGGATCGTGGAGCTCGACGACTACGAGCGCAAGGCCCTCGTGAAGGACCTGACCGTCGCCTTCTATACGGGCCGCGCCGAGTAGCCCCTACGGGCGCGAGCGGCCAACGCGGGCCGACAGGAGAACGGGTGGAATCCGGGTGGTCCGGACCACCCGTTCTTCCGTTGGTCTGGACATGGCCAACTCCCGTCAATACTGTGGAACTTGGTCTAGACCTACACCAGAGCTCGTGAACGGGCCGTGCCGCCGAAACCGGTACGGCCCATCCCCACGCGTGCGCACGCTCTCTCCGGACTTCCCCCCACGTTCAAGGAGCATCAGCATCATGCGTTCCTTCCGCATGCCCAGAACCAAGCGGGCCGCCGCCACGGCCACCGCCACCACCGTCGGCCTCGGAGTCGTCGCCGCCCTCGCGCTCGTCACGGCCCCCACGGCCAGCAGCCACGGGTACACCGACACCCCGATCAGCCGCCAGAAGCTCTGTGCCAACAAGACCGTGTCCGACTGCGGCCCCATCCAGTGGGAGCCGCAGAGCGTGGAGGGCCTCAAGGGCTTCCCCGCGGCCGGTCCCGCCGACGGCAAGATATGTGCGGGCAACCACTCGGAGTTCGCGCAGCTCGACGACCCGCGCGGCGGCGCCTGGCCGGCCACCCCGGTGACCAGCGGGCAGAGCTACAGCTTCCGCTGGCAGTTCACCGCGAACCACTCCACCACCGACTTCCGCTACTACGTCACGAAGAACGGCTGGGACTCCACCAAGCCCCTCACCCGCGCCGCGCTCGACCCGCAGCCGTTCCTCACGGTCGCCTACAACGGCGCCCGTCCCGCCACGACCACCGTCCACCAGGGCACCATGCCGAGCGGCAAGACCGGCCGGCACATGATCCTCGCCGTGTGGACCGTCAACGACACCCCGATGGCCTTCTACTCCTGCTCCGACGTCCAGTTCTGATCACCACGGCCCGCCGCGGCGTTCAATTCTGACGGAACGTCAGCTATTCTCCGGCGGCATGCGGCCAACGAGGACACCCGAAACCGTCGCGGAGCTCATCGCGAGCCAATGGGGCGACCACCGGCCCGGGCTGAAGTACGCCGACGGCGTGCTCAGCCACCACCGGACCGCCCGGGAGGCCGCGGCGCGCGCCGCGCTCCTCGTCGACCTGCTGCCGCCGGGGGCGGAGCCGCACATCGGGGTGCTGCTCGACAACACCCCCGAGTTCCCGTTCTGGCTCGGCGCGGCGGCCCTCGCCGGGGCCGCCGTCGCCGGGATCAACCCCACCCGGCGCGGTCCCGAGCTGGCCCGCGACATCCTGCACACCGACTGCCGGATCCTGGTGACCGAGCGGACCCACCTGCCGCTCCTGCGCGGGCTCGACCTGCCCGGCGTACGCCTGCTCGTGACGGACACGGACGAGTACGAGGCCCTGCTCGCCCCGTACGCGGGCGCGAAGCCCGGCGACGCGACGCTGGGCCCCGGCCCGACCCCGGCCTCCCGCCTCCTCCTCTACTTCACCTCGGGCTCCACCGGAGCCCCGAAGGCCGCCATCTGCACCCAGGGCCGGCTGGCCGGCGCCGGCGCTTCGCTGGCACGTCACTTTTCGGTCACCCCGGACGACGTCCACTACATCTGCATGCCCCTCTTCCACGGCAACGCCGTCATCGCCGACTGGCTCCCCGCCCTCGCGGGCGGGGCCGCCGTGGCCCTGCGCCGCCGCTTCTCGGCCTCCGCGTTCCTGGACGACGTACGGGCTTACGAGGCGACGTACTTCACCTACGTAGGACGGGCGGTGCAGTACCTCCTCGCCACCCCGCCCCGCCCCGACGACCGCGCGCACACCCTGCGCCTCGGCTTCGGCACGGAGGCGGGCGCCGTCGACGCGGCCCGCTTCGCCGAGCGCTTCGGGGTCCGCCTCGTCGAGGGCTACGGGGCCACCGAGGGCGGAGCCTCCGTCCAGCGCACCCCCGACACCCCACCGGGCGCCCTGGGCCGGGCCGGCGCGGGCGACGACCTGGCCGTCATCGACCCGGAGACGGGACGCGAATGCCCGCCCGCCGAGCTCGACGCCCGGGGCCGGCTCCTGAACGGCTCCGAGGCCATCGGCGAGCTGGTCAACAAGGGCCGCAGCCTCTTCGAGGGCTACTGGCGCAACCCCGACGCGGAGGCCGCCCGCACCCGCGACGGCTGGTACTGGACCGGGGACCTCTTCTTCCGCGACCCCGACGGCTTCCTCTACTTCGCCGGCCGCACCGACGACCGGCTGCGCGTCGACAGCGAGAACCTGGCCGCCGCGGTGATCGAGAACATCCTGGCCCGCTGGACGCGGGCGGCCGCGGTCGCCGTGTACGCGGTACCGGACGAGGTGGCGGGCGACCAGGTCATGGCCGCCGTGGCCCTGCGCGACGGGGCCGTCTTCTCCCCGCAGGGGTTCGCGTCCTTCCTCGCCGCCCAGCCCGACCTCGGCACGAAGATGGCCCCGCGCTACATACGGGTCGTCGGCGCCATGCCCACCACGGCGACCAACAAGGTCCACCGGGTCTCCCTGCGCGGCGAGGCCTTCCGGACCACCGACCCGGTCTGGTGGCGGCCGCGCGGCGAGGACGCGTACCGGAGGCTGGAGGCGGAGGACCTGACCGGGCTCCTGGCGGCCTACGAGGCCCAGGGGCGAGCCGATCTGCTGGGCCGCTGAGGACGTCGCCGAGGGCGTCGCGGAGAGGGCTGCGGAGGGCCGCGGAGGGCCGCTCCGTAAGCGGTTTTGAGCACTCCTGGGGAGCAGGTAGTATTTTCTCTGTCAGCAGGCGCCGCTAGCTCAGTTGGTTAGAGCAGCTGACTCTTAATCAGCGGGTCCGGGGTTCGAGTCCCTGGCGGCGCACCTGTCCTTCGGGCGGTTTCCGGTTCACCGGGAACCGCCCGAAGTGTTTTCCGGGCCCCCTCGCAGAGGGTCAGACCTCAGAGGGTCAGCGACAGCAGCAGTGGCGCGGCCTTGCGGTTCAGTACGTCGGCCGCGGCCCGAAGCCGGTGGGCGTGCTCCACGGGCAGGGACAGCGCGAGGCAGCCCACCGAGGCGCCCGCGGTGATCGGGACGGCCGCGCAGACGGTTCCGACGGCGTATTCCTGCAGGTCGAGCGTGGGCACCGTGGCCGGCTGGCTGTCCAGCTTCGAGAAGAGGATCCGCTCGTTCACGATGGTCTTCGACGTCAGCCGGGCGATCTTGTGCCGGGAGATGTGGTCGCGCCGTCCGTCGAGGTCGAGCTGGGTCAGCAGGCACTTGCCGACCGCGCTGGCGTGCGCCGCGGACCGGAAGTCGACCCACTCGTGGACCTTGGGGGTACGCGGGCTGTCCGCGAACTGGGTGATCCGGACCTCGCCGTCCACGTACCGGCTGATGTAGACCGCGGCGCCGACGGAGTCCCGGAGCCGGTCCAGGGTGTCCTGGAGCTTGTCCTGCAGCGCCTGCTGGCGGTCGACGCCGGATCCGAGCAGGACGAGCGAGTCCCCGATGGCGTAGGCGCCGTCGGACACCTGCAGTACGTATCCCTCCCGGCGCAGCATGAGGAGCATGGGGGCGAGATGGACCGCGGGCAGGCCGGTCTCACGCGCGATCTGTACGTCGGTCACGCCGCCGGTATGGCGGGCGACCGTTTCGAGTACGCGCAGGGCGTACTGCACCGAGTGGAACGGCGCGGTCGGCTCGGGCTTCAGCGCCACGGTTTCCCCCTAGCAGGTTGTTACCGCTTGCTCTCACACGATAGCCACCAAGAGGCCCGTGTGGAGCGCCTGTTGATGAGATTGATGGCTCAATCACATCGGTCTGCCTGGATCTACTCCTCTGGCATATGCCAAGGTCATGGGTGGTGTCCGAGAGTGCCGGGAATGCCCGGACCGGCCGCGCGGTTCGAGTTCTTCGTACGGACGAGGACGGACGGGCGAGCGGAGCGGGAGAGACGATGAGTGAGCTCAGTGGCGCGGGGGACCCGGGACAGCCGCAGGGGATCGGCGGTTCCCCCTCGGGAAGCGGCGACGGCGGCGACGGAACCGGAACAGGTGACGCAATCCGCGGGACCGCCCTCGGCCGGGCGCCGGTGCCGCTCTCGGTGCTCGACCTCGTCACCGTCGGCGCGGGCAGCACCGCCCACGCCTCCCTGCGCACCAGCGTCGACATCGCCCGGCTCGCCGAGTCCCGCGGCTACCACCGGCACTGGGTCGCCGAACACCACTCCATGCCCGGGGTCGCCAGCTCCTCCCCGGCCGTGATCCTGGCCCACCTGGCCGCCCACACCTCCCGGATCCGGCTCGGCTCCGGCGGGGTCATGCTGCCCAACCACGCCCCGCTCGCCATCGCCGAGCAGTTCGGCACCCTGGAGGCCCTGGCCCCGGCCCGGATCGACCTCGGCCTCGGCAGGGCACCCGGCACCGACGGGCAGACGGCCGCCGCGCTGCGCGGGCCCGGGCGCCGGGACGAGGCCGTGGACGAGTTCCCCCGGCAGCTCGCGGAGCTGATCCGCTTCCTCGACGACGACTTCCCCGACGGACACCCGTACGCCCGCGTGCACGCCGTGCCGGGCCCCGTACAGGGCCCCGCCGGACGGCCGCCCATCTGGCTGCTCGGCTCCTCCGGCTTCAGCGCCCGCCTCGCCGGCGGACTCGGGCTGCCCTTCGCCTACGCGCACCACTTCTCCCCGGCCGGAACCCTGCCCGCCCTCGACCTCTACCGGCAGTCCTTCCGCCCCTCGGCCGTCCTGGACGCCCCGTACGCCGTCATCGGAGTCGCGGCCCTCGCCGCCGACACCGCCGCGGAGGCCCGCGCACAGGTACTGACCGGCGCCCTGTCGATGCTCCGGCTGCGCAGCGGACGCCCCGGCCTGGTCCCGACCCCGGAGGAGGCGGCGGCGTACCCGTACACCCCGCTGGAGCGGGAGTTCGTCGACGACCGCCTCGCGAGCGTGGTCCACGGCACCCCCGACGAGGTCACCGCGGGCCTGGACGCCCTCGCGAAGCTGACCGGCGCGGACGAGTTGATGCTGACGGCCAACGCCCACTCCGGCGAGTCCCGCCTCCACTCGTACACCCTCATCGCAGACGCGTACGGCATGCCGGTCCTCGGCGCCTGACCGGCCCGGGATCCCCGCTCACAGCCCGGGGATCCCGGCCCGCCGCAGATGCAGCTCGGCCCGGACCAGCTCGAGCAGCCGCCCGGTCCAGTTGCGGCCCCGGCCGGCGTCGTCGCCCCAGAACGCCGAGTCCGAATCCTCGTACAGCAGATGGGCATCGCCCGTTGCCAGCAGGATCTCGGCCAGCTCGGGATACCGGTCGTACTTGGCGCGCAGCAGGCCGGCCATGACGGCGGTCCGGGCATGCTCCCAGCCCTCGCGGTCCCGCACCACGTCCACGAGATTGCCCGGCGAGCTCCATATCCGAGCGAGCGACAGCGTCCAATAGGCGTCGGCGACCGAGAGGTAGGCGATCTCGCGGACCGCGACCGGGGTCGGGTAGTCGTTGCGCAGGCCGTGCAGGCCGTGCAGGCCGGGATCGGCCATGGGCTCGCTCAGGAACACCTGGCGGAGGCGGACCGCCGGAGCGCGTGAGGCCTCCGGTCCGTCGGCCGGGACGCGCGCCTCCTGCCGCGCCTTTCATCGGGCCCGATTCTCGAAGTACGCGAGGGCTCGGTCGTACGTCTCCTGCGTGACCGGCGGGTCGATCGGCAGGTAGGTCAGGCCGCCGGGCCCTGCCACGAGGACCCGCAGCGGCCAGTCCTTGTTGTCCATGTCGCCCAGGAGGCCGCGGCGCTCCGAGAGCGGGACGGCCAGGAACGCGGCCCGGGCAGCGGACCGGTTCTCCTCGGTCCGGTCGGCGAGGGAGGCCTCGACGGCGGCCAGGCAGCGGTCGGTCGGGGTGATCCGGTTGCCGGTCATCCCGTGATTCTGCCGCCGAGGCGGGCCCGCCGGGAAGGGTTTACGGATGCGCACCAGCCCCTAGCGCCTCACACACGCCGACATCCGGAGTTTGGCTGGTTTGTTGCTGAAACCTTGCCGGAGGGTGAATGAAGTCAGGCTTAAATCGCTCGTCACCGTGGGTGGCGGGGGATTTTTGGTGGGGTGTCAGGTCGCTGACGTGGGCTTCTGGGTGGTGAGTGGTCTAGTCCTTCTTTGGTCCAAACCATTGACTCGGGACCGGAGTGATCGCTATCACTATCCCCACCTGAAGTCTTGCCTTCCCCTCCCACTCCCCGGAGGCAGTTCATGCACATCCGTAAATCCCTCATCGCGGCCGCCGCCACGGCCGCGCTGGCCGGCGGCACGCTGGCCGCCTTCGCGGGACTCACCACCGCCTCGGCCGCCGAGGCCGGGACCACCGCGACGGCCGGCAACGTCAAGATCGCCTACTACGACCAGTGGTCGGTGTACGGGAACGCCTTCTATCCCAAGCACCTCGACACCCGTGGCATAGCGAGCAAGTTGGACGTCATCAACTACTCGTTCGGCAACATCCACCCCACCAACCTCACCTGTTTCGAGGCGAACAAGGCGGCGGGTGACGACAACAACCCCAACGCCGGTGACGGTGCGGGCGACTCGTACGCCGACTACCAGAAGTCCTTCAGCGCGGCCGACAGCGTCAGCGGCGTCGCGGACAAGTGGGACCAGCCGATCGTCGGCGTGTTCAACCAGTTCAAGCAGCTCAAGGCGAAGTACCCGAACCTGAAGATCAACATCTCGCTCGGTGGCTGGACCTACTCGAAGTACTTCAGCGACGCGGCCAAGACCGACGCTTCCCGCAAGAAGCTCGTCACGTCCTGCATCGACCAGTACATCAAGGGCAACCTGCCCGTCGAGGGCGGCTACGGCGGCGCGGGCAGCGCGGCCGGCATCTTCGACGGCATCGACATCGACTGGGAGTACCCGGGCTCGTCCGGTGGCCACCTCGGCAACCACTACGCCCCCGAGGACAAGCAGAACTTCACGCTCCTGCTCAAGGAGTTCCGCAGCCAGCTCGACGCCTACGGTGCGGCCAACGGCGGCAAGAAGTACCTGCTGACCTCGGCCCTCCCGGCCGGCCAGGACAAGATCAAGTACATCGAGACGGACAAGATCGGCGCGTACCTCGACTACGCGAACATCATGACGTACGACATGCACGGCGCTTGGGACTCGGACGGCCCGACGTACCACCAGTCCCCGCTGCTGCCCTCGTCGTCCGACCCGACCGACGTGATCGCCCCGGGCACCGAGAAGTACAGCGTCAAGAACGCCATCGACTCCTGGATCGACGGCAACGCCGCCTACGGCATCACCGGCGGCTTCCCGGCCAACAAGCTGGTCCTGGGCTACGAGTTCTACTACCGCGGCTGGAAGGGCGTGCAGCCCGGTACCACCAACGGTCTCGCCCAGCCCGCCACCCTGGCCTCCGCCGCCCGTCCGACCAGCCAGCAGGCCGGCATCGCGCTCTACAAGGAGCTCGGCGGCATCGTCGACAACCCGGCGACCACCTTCTGGGACGACCAGGCCAAGGCCTCGTACTTCTACAAGGACGGCGAGTTCTTCACCGGCCTCAACCAGAAGTCCATCCAGGCCCGTGTCGACTACGGCAAGCAGCGCGGCCTGGCCGGCGCGATGATGTACTCCCTGCTCGGCCTGGACGCCAACGCGACCCTGCTGAACCAGATCTCGGACTCCCTCGGCGGCACCACCCAGCCGCCGACCACCCCGCCGACCACGCCTCCCACCACCCCGCCCACGACGCCTCCCACCACCCCGCCGACCACGCCTCCGACGACGCCGCCCGCGGGCTGCACCGCTCCGGCCTACGTCGCGGGCACCGTCTACAACGGTGGCAACGAGGTCTCGTACAACGGCCGCAAGTACAAGGCCCAGTGGTGGACGCAGAACGAGGTGCCCGGCACCACCGGTGAATGGGGTGTCTGGAAGGACCTCGGCGCCTGCTGATTCCCCCCACCCCGCGCCGAGCGCCGGCAGCCCCCGCACTCCCCTCCCAGGGTGCGGGGGTTGCCGTGTTGTCAGCCCTGTCAGCCCTGTCAGCCCTGTCCGCCCTGGCCGCACAAGGCGTGGTCGACGAGGTCGCGCAGCGCGTCCTCCTGGCGGGCCGCGACCTGCGGGTCCGCGGAGCGGCTGTGCGCGGAGACGGTGACGGTGCGCCGTCCGTCCGTGGTCGTCGCCGCGCGCATGTCGTATCCGAAGCCGTTTCCGCCGTGGCCGAGGTAACCGCCACCGCAGGACAGCGGCGTGAAGAACAGGCCCAGGCCGTCCCGGGTGCCTTCCGGGTGACCGCTGTCCGGCGGCATCGGCACGGTGTCGCGCAGCGCGGCGAGTTCGGCGGGCTTCAGCAGCTGTCCGGCCGCCAGTGCGGCGAAGAAGCGGTTGAGGTCGCGCGCCGTACCGGTCATCGAGCCGTCGGCTCCGCTGTCGAAAGGACGGTAGGCGATCGTCGTGTCGACCAGGGGGCCGTTCGCGGTGAACTGCTGGTGGTTGGTGGTGTGGGGATGCGGGAGGAAGGGCCACGTGCCGGGAGTGGCGGTCTGCCGGAGGCCGAGCGGGCGCAGGACGCGGTCGTGGACCTGCTGCTCCCAGGTGTGGCCGGTGACCTTCTCGATGATCATTCCGGCCAGTACGTAGTTGGTGTTGGAGTACGCCCAGCGGGTGCCTGCCGGGAAGGCGGGTTCGTGGCGCAGGGCCAGGGCCACCAGCTCTTCGGGCCGGTAGGTGCGCCACCGGTTGGCCAGGTAGGTCCGGGCGGTGGGTTCGGGGAAGACGTCGGGGACGTACTCGGGCAGGCCGCTGGTGTGCCGGAGCAGATCGCGGAGGGTGATGGTCCGGCCGTCGTTGCCGGCACCGGATACAACCCCGGGCAGTAGCTCCTCCACCGTCTGGTCGAGGGAGATCCGCTTCTCGCCCACGAGTTGCAGGACGACGGTGGCGACGAACGTCTTGGTGGTACTGCCCAGCCGCAGGTACCCGCCCTCCGGAACCCCCACCCCGGAACGGGCCGTGACCGTCCCGCGCGGGGTGTCCAGGCGGACCGCCACCCCGGTGACCCCGGTGTCCCGCAGCGCGTCGGCGTCACGCTGGACGGAACCGGCCGGGTCGGAGGGTCGTGGCGCGGCCGAAGCCGCGACGGAGGGCAGGGAGGACAGGGTCAGCGCCAGCACTGCGGTTGATAACCAGAAACGACGAGAGATCATCAACCGAGGCTAGGAACGGCCGAGGGGCGACGGCCATCCCGCATACGCCCCGACTCGAACGGGTGCCAGCCGGATGGACAGCGCACGGCTTGCCGAATTCCCCGTACCGGAGCGTGTCGAAGTCACTACGCTCGGCGATGAGTTGGATCCGCACGCGTCTTCATGGGGGTGACCATCCCATGGTCAACATCCGCGCTCTCGATCCCAGCGCCTCGCCGCTGGACTACTACGGCAACGAACTCCGCCGCCTACGGGAGGCTGCCGGCCTGAAGCAGCAGCAGCTGGGCGACAAAATCTTCTGCGCCGCCTCCCTGATCGGGCAGGTGGAGACCGCGAGGAAGGTCCCGACCCGCGACTTTTCGGAACGGCTCGATGCGGCGCTGGGCACGGACGGGCACTTCTCCCGGCTGGTGGGGCTGGTCCTACGGAGCCAGTTGCCCCACTGGTTCCAGGCGTACGCGGAGATGGAGGCCCAGGCCGAGTACATCTCCACGTTTCAGTGCCAGTTGGTCTACGGTCTCCTCCAGACGGAGTCGTACGCCCGAGCGCTGATCGGCGTGGACCGCCCCGACCAGGTCGACGAGCTGGTGGCGGGCCACATGGAGAGGCAGCGCCTTCTGGAGCGCGAGCAGCCACCGGCACTGTGGGTGGTCCTCGGCGAGGCCGTGCTGCACCAGGAGGTCGGCGGGTGCGAGGTCATGCGGGACCAGCTCACACACTTGTTGAGCTTTGCCCATCGGCCCTGGGTGCAGATTCAAGTGCTGCCTTTCTCGGCTGGAGCGCACACGGGCATGCAGGGGTCGTTCACCCTCCTCCGCTTCGAGAGTGATCCGGACCTGATCTATGAAGAGGGGTATGCGCAGGGCTACATGTCTGCCAATCCACCAGTGATCAGGGAGCGTTCGGTCGGATACGCTCGGCTGCAAGCCGGGGCGCTCTCGACGGAATGCTCGGCGGCGTTGATCACTCGGGTAATGGAGGAACGCTATGGGAACCAACCAGAACCTGGCGGGCGCGCTGTGGCGTAAGTCGTCGTACAGCGGGACCACCGGCGGTGAATGCGTCGAGTGTGCCCCGCTCGGCACGGCCGCCTGGCGCAAGGCCTCGTACAGCGGAACCAACGGGGGCGACTGCATCGAGATCGCCGCCCAGCCCTGCCGCATCGCCGTCCGGGACTCCAAGCGCCCCGACGGCCCCGCCTTCACCGTGAGGCCCGAGGCCTTCGGGGCCTTCGTCCGGAGTCTCTGACTCATCAGACCTCCGGGTGCGGCGCGGGTCCCTCCGGCTGGGCGGGGCCCGCGGCGGCCTGGCGGCTGATGATGGCGGCGATGGCTTCCGGGGCCACCGCGCGGGAGTACAGCCAGCCCTGGCCGGTGTCGCAGCCGACGCGGCGCAGGCGGGCCGCCTGGCCGGCGGTTTCCACGCATTCGGCGGTCACCGTCAGGCCCAGTCGGTGGGCGAGCTGGACCAGGGCTTCGACGATGGTCTCGTCGGCCGGGTTCGGGTGGGAGCCCTCCTCGTAGCGGAAGCCGCGGACGAAGGAGCCGTCCAGTTTGAGGACGGAGACGGGCAGGCGGCTGAGGTAGGCCAGGTTCGAGTAGCCGGTGCCGAAATCGTCGATGGCGATCCGCACCCCCATGTCGCTCAGTGCCTGGAGGGCCTGGAGCGGGCGGCCCGCCGAGCCCATGACGGCCGACTCCGTCAGTTCGAGCTGGAGGAGCTGGGGGGCCAGTCCGGTCTCCGCGAGGATCTCGGCGACGTCGCCGACGAGGTCGGAGTCCCAGACCTGGCGGACGGCCACGTTGACGGAGACGAAGACGGGGGAGTCGCTGGGCTGCTCGATCTGCCAGCGGCGGGCCTGGCGGCAGGCGGTCTGGAGCACCCAGCGGCCCAACTGGACGATGGAGCCGTCCTCTTCGGCAATTCCGATGAACCGATTCGGCGTCAGAGTGCCGAACTGCGGGTGGTTCCAGCGCACCAGGGCCTCCACCCCGCGCACCGCCCCGCTCTCCAGGTCCACCAGCGGCTGGTACTCCACGTTGAACTCGCCGCGCTCCACGGCCGGCCGCAGCGTCGAGGACAGGGCCTGGCGGGTCATGCGGTGGGCGTTGCGCTCCGGGTCGAAGAGGGTCCAGCGGGCCTTTCCGTCGGCCTTGGCCCAGTAGAGGGTCGTGTCCGCGGCCTGCATCAGGCCGGTCGCCGAGGTGCCGGCGGCCGCCCGCTCCACCACCCCGATGGACGCGGAGACCGACAGCCGCTGCCCGGCCAGGTCGAAGGGCTCCTGTACGGCGGCCAGGACGCTCCGCGCCAGGTCCGCGAGCTGCTCGGTGCCGGTGGAGTCCTCGACGAGCAGGGCGAACTCGTCGCCGCCGAGCCGGGCCACCAGGTGGCCGCCGGTGCGCCCGTAGCCGGACTGGTCGGCGCACTGGGTGAGCCGCTGGGCGACGGCGGTCAGCAGCCGGTCGCCGACCCGGTGGCCCAGGGTGTCGTTGACGGCCTTGAACCCGTCGAGGTCCAGGTAGCAGAGCCCGATCCGGCCCGTGCCGCTCTGCCCGTACGAGGAGGCCTCCAGGGCGGCGGAGAGCCGCTCGAAGAACAGCGCCCGGTTGGCGAGGCGGGTCACCGGATCGTGCATCTGGAGGTGGCGCAGCCGGGCCTGGAGGTCGCGCCGGTCGCTGATGTCGGCGACGGAGAGCAGCACGTCACCGGTGCCGGGGACGGGGCCGAGGGTGATCTCGGTCCACAGGGAGTGCCCGTCGGGGTGCTTGAGGCGGCGCGTGCAGCGGAGCCGGGCCTGCCGGCCGCGCAGCACCTCCTGGTAGGCCTGCCAGGTCCGGGCCTCGGAGGCCAGGTCCACCAGCTCGGCGGCGGACTGCCCGGCGAGGAGGTGCGGCTCGGAGCCGAGGAGGGCGGCGAGGGCCTGGTTGGCTCCGGCGATGTGGCCGGTGCGGTCGACGACGGCCATGGGGAGGTGGGCCGCGTGGAAGGCGGCCCGGTAGTCGGCGGGGTGGTCGTCCGGGCGGTCGGCCGGGTGCTCGGCCCGGGAGTCGGCCGGGTAATCGTCCGCGCGGTTGGTCTGGTGGTCGGCGCGGTCCGGGGTTGCCGTCGTCGCCGGCGTTGCCGGGTGACGCTGCGTCATGGCCGGTCGGATGCTGTCGGCCGCCGAACCGGTTCCGTCTGGGGTTCCGCTCACCCTTGGCTCCCGCAGTGCGTGTGAGTGTCCGTGCAGGAAAGTGTGCCGATCATAGAGGTTCCCGTACGGCCCTATCCAGCGGCGACGCCGTGCGGGGCGCGGGAGTTCGGCGTGATGACGGTTCGTCGGCCTGACGGCGAATGATCGTTTCCGCGCGGCTGTGAGCATCCGGCGCCCACCGCTGATCCGACCTGATCGGTCGTGACTTTCCGTAGGCGCATGTGCGAAACCCGGCGTCACCGGCTTGCCCTAGTGCTCACTCGTGTGGGGCAGCGGAACAGGGCATTAGTAAGACAATCGCCCCAAGGTGGATGAAGAGGTACTAATCCACCACCGGAGGTCGATGTGCCGCGACAGCAGACACCCGGGGGAGTGGACCGCTCCCGCATGCGAACCACGGCGGCGGCGCTCACCTCCCTGACGGCGCTCGCCGCCATGTCGCTCGTCGCGGGACCCGCGGTCGCCGCTCCCGGAGCCGGACCCTGCGCGCTGACCCGTACCGCCGCCCACCACTCCCTGGGCCTGGACAGCTGGAACGGCGCCTACCCCAAGCCCGAGCGCACCCTCAACGCGGTCATGGTCTTCCTCTCCTTCCCCGACCACCGCACCACCCTGACCACCGACGAACTCACCGCCGACTACTTCCCGGCGACCAGCGAGTTCTTCGAGCGGGCCTCCTACGGCCGCTTCCGGCTGGTCCCGCACCCGCAGAAGCAGTGGATCCAGATGCCGAAGCCGTCCGCCGCCTACGGGATACAGCGCGACTGGGCCCCGGCGGACCGGGCCGCCTACCTGCGCGACGCCGTGGCCGGAGCGGACCCGTCGGTGGACTTCAGCCGGTACGACGTCGTCTACTTCGTCGCCGACCCGGACGCGCCCGGAGTCGACTCCGACGCCACCAAGGTCGTCAACTTCGAGCAGCCGATCCGGGCGGACGGAGCCGACCTGCGCCGCATCGTCACGGTCTTCGAGAAGCACCCGCCGGACCGCAACGTACTGGCCCACGAGACCGGCCACGTCTTCGACCTGCCCGACCTCTACCACCGCCCCTCGGACGGCAAGGGCGACTGGGACACCTACGTCGGGGACTGGGACGTCATGGGCAGCCAGTTCGGCATGGCCCCGGACCTCTTCGCCTGGCAGAAGTGGAAGCTCGGCTGGCTCGACGCCTCCCAGGTGGACTGCGTGGTGTCCGGCTCCTCCCTGCACACCCTCCAGCCCCTGTCCGAGGCCCCGCGCCCCGGCGGCACGGGCGGCACCCGGCTCGCGGTGATCCGTACGGGCCCCGGCAGCGCGATCGCCGTCGAGGCGCGGGGCTCCGCGGGCAACGACGGGGACACCTGCACCGAAGGGGTCCTCATCTACCGGGTCCGCAACGAGGCGGCCTCGGGCGGCGGGCCGATCGAGGTCGTGGACGCGCACCCCCACACCGAGGCCTGCTGGGACCGGTCGGTGTACCCGCCGCTGGCGGACGCCCCGCTGGAGGTGGGGGAGACCTTCACCATTCCGGAGGAGCGGATCACCGTGGAGGTGGCGGACCGCACGCAGTCGGGCGCGTACACGGTGAAGATCACGCGGGAGCGGTAGCGGTAGCGGCGGCGGCAGGGGTCGCCGCCGTCAGCCGCGCGTCCAGCGGAAGCCGACCTCCGGGTAGCGCGGGGAGGGGGCGTTCAGCAGCGGCGACGGCCGGCCCTTCAGGAACCGGTCGAGGCACAGGCGGGTGTAGGTGCGGATCAGCTCGGTCGAGCGGGCCGGGTCCAGGGTCCCGAGCAGCTCGGCGTACAGATCGGCCGGCCAGGCTTCCCCCAGGCCGCCCGGGCCGGCGAAGTGCGGCAGATCGGTGTAGGTGAGGTGGCCGGTGCCGTGCGCCCGCAGCTGGCGGCCCCAGCCGCGCTGGTGCTCGCGCCAGCGCCGCCAGGTGTCGTGGTCCTCCAGCGCGGTGAGCAGCAGGTACGGGCGGTCCAGCCCGAGGTCGGCCACCGGCGAGCCGAACAGGGCGCCGTCGAGGCCGACGCCGACGGCGAAGCGGTCGTCCACCCGGAGGAGTTCGGCAGCGGCGGCCCCTCCCATGGAATGTCCGACGACGCCGATCCGGCGGGGGTCCGCGCGGGGCGAGCGTCGCCGACGGGTCAGGGCCGTGGCGACGAACCGCAGGTCACCGACGCGCGCGGCTATTTCCAGGCGCTCCTGGCGCTCCCAGTCGTCCGATTCCTCGGGCAGCACGCTGTGGACGGCCCGGCCGCCGGGGAACTCCACCACCGCGGCGTCGTAGGTGTGGTCGATGCCCGCGACCAGGTACCCGTACGAGGCGAGCTCCTCGGCCAGGGCGGTGCAATTGCTGCGGCCGCCCTTGCGCCCGTGCCCGAGCAGCACCAGCGGCAGCGCTCCCGCCGCGGCCGGCGCACCGGTCCTGGCGTGCGGACGTACGGCGGCCAGGGTGCCCGCCCGGAGCGGCAGGCCCGCCTCCAGGGCGGCGGCGACCCGGCCCGTGGTGTACGGGGCCCTGCGGCATCCGGCGGTGGTGAGCGCGGGGTACCAGAGCTGCACCATGAGCTCGCGCGGCCTGCGGTCCGGGGCGAGCGGGTCGTCGCGGTCGTGGTCGACCAGGTGCAGGTCGACGGTGCCCACCGGCTGCCCGGAGGTGGGAGCGGGAAGGTCGATGAACCGTCCGGCGGCCCGCGCGGGTACGGCGGGCAGGGCGACCGCCCCCGCGCCCGCTCCGGCGAGCACGAGAAGGGACCGGCGCGTGACCATCAACCACCCCAAGGCAACGGTGTGCGGAAGGACTTGACGGTTGCTCACCCTAGAAGGTCTGGACCATTCTGCCTAGGCGTGGGGGCGCCGGTGCGCGCGGTCGCGCGGCTGCGGCACGGGATCTGCGGGGGGACACGAAAAAGACCCCCACCTGAGTGGGGGTCCTTCTCCGTCTGTGCGCCGCCAGGGACTCGAACCCCGGACCCGCTGATTAAGAGTCAGCTGCTCTAACCAACTGAGCTAGCGGCGCTTGGTGACGAGAGAGACATTAGCACCCCGAGCGGCGATCGGAAAAATCGATATCCGCAGCTCGGGTGGCACGGACGAACGCCCACAGCAGCGCCTCGGGCCCGGGCAGCCACGGAAGGCGCGCGTCGGGCGCCACGAGCCAGCGCGAGGGGCCCCCGTCGGCGGCCAGCGGGGGCACGGTGACGGCGTCGCCGGGGCCGTGGCAGAGCGGGGCGGGCACGGGGCTGCTCCACTCCTCCCAGGCCAGCAGGGCCGGGAGGCGGTGGGCGGTGCCGGGGGTGGCGAAGAGCAGGGTCCGCCCGCGGTGCACGGCGGCCGGCCCGGAGCCCGGGCCTTCGGCCCAGAGCAGGTCGAGCATCCGGCGGCCGAGGACGAGGGGGACGTTGACGACGTCGAAGGCGGTCCCGCAGGGCAGCACGGCGGGCGCGGTGGGCCGGGCCTGCCAGGCGGCCAGCGTGCCTCCGGGCTGGGCGGAGGCCGAGGCCAGCCAGGCGGCGCCGGCCGGGGTGACGTGGGTCGCGGAGGCGGTCGTCGTCGTCCGCAGGTCGAACGCGGGACAGCCGGTCAGGGTCGTCATGCGTCCAGGTCTACCCGCGGTAGCGATCCGGTCTCCGGGAGTTACGGGAAACCGGGACAGGGCGGGTGGGACTGGGGTATGTTGCGCCCCGCATATGCCAGAGGTTGAGGCCGGCCCCCCTCAGGCGCCCTCGGGGGCGGTGCCGCGCAGCAGGGACTCGCCGAACTCGATCATCTTGCGGGCGTAGTCCTCGGTCCACTCCGCCTGCTCCGCGATCGCGGAGGCCGGCAGCCGGTCGAACCGCCGGGGATCCGCGAGCTGTGCCGCGGCCACCGCCTGGAACTCCACCGCCCGCTCCTGGGCGGCGCGGAAGGCGAGGGTCAGCTCGGTCGCCCGGGTCAGCAGTTCCCGCGGGTCGTCGATCGATTCGAGGTCGAAGAAGTGCTCCGGGTCCGTGACGGTCTCCGACGGCTCGAAGAGCAACTGCGCGGGCCGCAGCCTCCGCTCGGTCCGCTCGGGCTCTGCCATGCGTGTCCTCCTGCTGGACGTGGAAAGGGCTTCCGGGCCGAAGGGCCTGCGCGGTTGCGCGGCTCCGCGGCTCCGGGGCGCCGGGGCTGGAAAAGCTTCCGGGCCACCGTCCATTGTCCAGCTTCACGCAAGGGTGCCCGAGGTCCCGGCGCATGGGTTAGAACGTACGTATGGCCGATGGTGTGCACGAGGACCTGGACAAGCTCTGTGACGAGGGCATCGAGCAGGTGATCGGCTGGCGCCGTCATCTGCACCGCAATCCGGAGCTGCCGAACCGCGAGGCCGCCACCGCGCGACTCGTGGCCCGGGAGCTCACCGGCTTCGGACTGGACGAGGTGCGGACCGGCATCGCCGGGCACGGGGTGGTCGGGGTGCTGCGCGGCGGCCGGCCCGGGGACCGGGTGGCGGCGCTGCGGGCCGACATGGACGCCCTGCCCGTCCCCGACCGCTGCGGTGCGGACTTCGCCGCCACCGGCGCGGCCTCGCACGCCTGCGGCCACGACTGCCACACCGCGATGCTCCTCGGAGCCGCGCGCGCACTGGCCGACGTACGGGTGCGGGAGCGGCTGCCCGGAACGGTGCTGTTCGTGTTCCAGCCCGCCGAGGAGGGCCCGCCCGTGGACGAGGAGGGCGGGGCACGCCTGATGGTGGCCGAGGGGGCCTTCGCCGATCCGGTCCCCACGATGGCCTTCGGCATGCACGTCACCCCGCACCCCAAGGGCTGGATCGGCTACAAGTCCGGTCCGATGTACGGGGCCTCCTGCCTGGTCCGCATCACCGTCGCGGGCCGGCAGTCCCACGCCTCCTCGCCCTGGCACGGCATCGACCCGATGCCCGCCGTCGGGGCGCTGCTGACCGGGATCGGCCAGCTCTACCGGCAGGTGTCGGCTTTCTCCCCGGTCACGGTCTCCATCGGCCACATCGAGGACGTCGGCCGGTTCAACGTCATCGGGGAGACGGTCACCCTGTGGGGCACGATCCGCTGCGCCGAGGAGCGGGACATGCCCGAGGTCAAGCGCCGGCTGACCGTGCTGGCCGAGCACACGGCCGAGGCCTACGGGGCCTCCGCGGCCGTCGAGCTGCTCCAGGACGTGCCCGCCGTGTGCAACGACGCGGCCTGGGTCGAGGCCGCGCTGCCCACGATGCGCCGGGTCGCGGGCGCGGACCGGGTGGTGGAGGTCGGCGGCACGCTGGGCTACGACGACGTCTCCGAGTTCATCACCCGCTTCGGCGGGCTGTACGTGATGCTCGGCGTCCAGGACACCGCCCTGGACCCGGCGAGCGGCGAACCGGTGGCCGTCCCGGGCGGCCGGGGCCTGGTGGGCAACCACCACCCCGGTTTCTACGCCGACGACGCCACCCTGCTCACGGGCGTACGGCTGCACGCGCACGCCGCGTACGACCACCTGACGGGGGCCCTCGTCACGCGCTGACCGGCGTCCTCGCCAGGGCGGCGAGCTCCTCCAGTACGGCCGCCAGCCGGTCCGCGAGGCCCTCCGGGGCCCGGAACCCGTCGGCCGTGACCAGCCCCGTGATGCCCGGAACGGCCGCCGAGGCCACGGCCGGGACCATGCCGACGGCCTCCAGCACCGGCCGCAGCATCCGCCCGGCCGGGGCGCCGCCGGAGCCGCCCGCGCTGTAGGAGAGCAGGCCGGCCGGCTTGCCCTGCCATTCGCGGTAGAGGAAGTCGATGGCGTTCTTGAAGGGGGCGGTGAAGCCGCCGTTGTACATCGGCAGGACGAAGAGGAAGGCGTCGGCGGAGTCGACCAGGGCGCTCCACGCGCGGGTGTGGGCGTGGGCGTAGACGCCGGTGGAGGCGTAGGCGGGCTCGTCGAGGAAGGGCAGGGCGATCTCGGCGAGGTCGACGGGGGTGACCTCGAAGCGTCCCGCTTCCCGTGCCTGTCCGGCGGCCCAGTGGGCCAGGGGGCGGGCGGCGGAGGTGGGGCGGACGGAGGCGGAGATGACGTGCAGGCGGATCGGGCGGGGGTTCACGGGGGCTCCCTGAGGGTTTTGTTGACGTGTCACCTATGGAAGCGCGAGAGTGTGTGACGTGTCAACTAGATAGGTGACGTGTCACGCATCGGTCTAGACTTGGACCATGAGCGAGAAAGAGAGCGGCCACGGGACCGAGAGCGCACCGCGCTGGCTCAGCGAGCCCGAACAGCAGGCCTGGTACGCCTGGCGGCGGATGTTCCCGCTGGTCAACGCCGATATCGCGCGCGATCTGACCCAGGACAGCGGCCTCTCCGAAGCCGACTACGACGTCCTGTCCGTCCTCGGCTCCACCGACGGCCACCGCATGCGCATCAGCGCCCTCGCCGTCCTCATGCAGTGGTCCCGCAGCCGGCTCTCCCACCAGCTCACCCGCATGGAGCAGCGGGGCATCGTCCGCCGCGAAGAGGTGGCCGACGACGGGCGCGGCGCCGAAGTGGTGCTCACCGAGCAGGGCGTCACCGCGATCATGACGGCCGCACCGCTCCACGTGGAATCGGTGCGCCGCCACCTGATCGACATCCTGACCCCGGAGCAGCTGCGCACCTTCGCCGAGGTGGGCGAACTGCTCCGCACCCGGCTCGGCGTCGAACGCAAGACCCGCTGAGCCGGGCCCGTGCGGCCCGGCACGCGATCAGCCGGTTCGGCTGGTTCAGCCGGTTCAGCTGGTGAAGAAGCCGGCGTCGAGTCCGATCCAGCCGGTGAGCTGGCGCTGGTCGAAGACGACGAGCGAGCCGTCGGTGAGGACCTCCCACCGGATGGTGAGGGAGTCCGTGACGCCGGAGCCGGTGGTGACGCCGATCAGGCCCTGGGTGCGCTGGGGGCGGATGTGCGGCGGGAGGGTGAGGACCTTCTCGCCGTTGGTCCACGGGGCGCCGTCGGCGCGGGCCAGCCGCAGGTGGAGGTCGACGCGGTTGCCCAGCTGGCGGTACTGGGGAACGTAGTTGCCGGAGTTGGGCGTGTAGACGGCGGTGTCGTAGTCCAGGTTGGTCCACGGGACGTGCTCGCCCGTGCCGTCGGTGGTGCTGGTGATGCCATAGAGGGCCATGCGGCGCGGTCCTGGTTCTTGGGTGGCGAAGCCGAAAACGAGCTGGGGCCCGTCGGGCGTCGGACGGACGGTGATGGATTCGGTCTCGCGGTGGGAGAGGCCGAGGGCGGTGGTGTTGAACCGCCGCTCGATCGTCTGCCCGGTGGTGATGTCGTAGACGTTCCACCAGGAGTTGCCCGGGGCCGGGTTGGCCGGACCGTAGGCGCTGCCCTCGTTCTGGTAGACGAGGTCACCGGCCAGGCACCAGGCCTGGGTGCGGTAGCGCGCCGGGAACGCGTGCAGCGGGGTGAAGGACCGGCGCTTGAAGGCGTCGAGGTCGTAGACGCGGTACTCCTCGGCGCCGTGCGCCCCGTGGCGTATCCCGATGCGGCCGCGCCCGGCATCCAGGGACGGGGTGATGCCGGAGGTCCCCGGAACGGGGTCGAACACCTCGATGCCGGCGCTCCCCGCATCCACGACGGCATCGGGAGCGAACGCGATGCGGCCGATGCGCTTGCCGTAGGCGAAGCCGTCGGCGACGGGGGTGGCGTCGGTCTCCAGCCAGAGCCAGACGCGGCCGTCGGCGTGCTCGACGCCCAGCCCGCCGCCGTGGCCGACACCCCTCAGGTACATGACGGCACGGACGGCGCCGTCGGGGGCGACCTCGTTGATGCACAGGTCGCCCCGGCGCTCGCGCTCGACGCCGGGTACGGGGGCGGACTCGTCGGCGAGCTGGCGGCCGTCGCTGATGAGCTGCGTCGCGTAGGCGAGGCCGGTCACCGGATCGAAGGCGACCTGCTGGTGCACCCTGCCCTGGGTGAGCCGGATCTCCTTGCCGAACAGGTCGGCCGGCTCGGCCCGCAGGTCGAACCTGTTCCGCGCGTGCAGGCCCGGGCCGGTCGGGCTCTTGGCGAGGGGGCCGGCCGCGAGGGCGGTCTGACGGCCGGCTGCCCGTGCGGCTGCGGCGGGGACGATGACCGGGACGGCGGCCACGGCGGCCGCGGTGGTCAGGACGGTACGGCGGGTCAACGGCATGACGGGAGTACAAGCCCCCTTCTGAAATGATCACTTGTACGGTGAAGTGATTTTCACATGCCGAACCGGGGGTCCCGGAGCCACTGCTCCGGCCCCGGTAGCCACCGCTCCGCTACGGCCGCCAGAGCACCCGGTGCTCGGCCAGGTGGGCCAGGACCGAGTGGTTGGCCTCCCAGCCGTCCGGGAACTTCATCGTCACGCCCAACTGCACCGGTTCCGAGGACGGGTGGGCGTCCAGGAGGTCCGCTATCCCCGCCCTGGCCACGACCACGCAGGCGTGCCGGTGCCGGGAGGCCAGCACGCACAGCCGGCCCGTCTCCAGGTGGAAGGCGGTCGCGTCGGGGCGGCCCGACAGGGGGTGCAGGACCACCGTGAGGTCGTACTCGCGGCCCTGGAGCCGGTTGGCCGTGTCCACGGTGACCCCCGTGACCCCGATCGCGCACAACGCCGCCCGGACCGCCGCCGCCTGGTCCCGGTGCGCGGTGCCGACCGCGATCCGGTCCGCCGTCAGCGGGGACGGGCCGCCCGGCTGCTCGTCCACCGTCACCGCACCCCGGTCCAGCGCCCGGCGCACCACCAGGGCCACCGCCCGCACCGCCTCCGGGTCGGTGCGCGGGGTGTGCCGGGCCGGCAGCTCCAGCAGCCCCCACCCCGACTCGGCGGCCTCGTCCAGCACCCGGTCGGGGCCCGAGCCGTCGCCCGCGACCCCGTAGGACAGCCGCCGGTCGCCCGGGCCGGTACCGCTGCGGAACTGCGTGTACGGGTAGAAGGCGCGGGAGACCAGCGGCGCGGCCGAAGCCGGCAGCCGCCAGGACACCGGCAGCCGGTGCTGCGGCAGGTCCGGGTTGTGCGCCAGCAGGGTGGACACCGCCGAGGCCGAAGGATCGTAGGACAGGCCCGCCCACTGCTCGGCCCCGACCACGCTGAAGGGGTCGAGCTGCCCCGGGTCGCCCACGAACAGCGCCCGGTCGAACAGCCCGGCCACGGCCAGCAGCGCGTCCGACCGCATCTGGTACGCCTCGTCCACGATGGCGTGCTCCCAGGGCTCCACGTCCTTGACCCACGCCCACTTGGCCGCCGTCGAGATCGTGACCGGCAGCCCCGCCAGGTCCCCCGGCTTCGCCGAGAGGACCACGGAGTCCAGGTCGCGCAGCGCAGGATCGTAGGCATCGCCCTCGCTGCTGTGCAGCCGGCCCACCTTCAGCTCCGGATCCTTCGCGTGCAGCCGCAGCACCAGGTCGTCGACCTGCGCATTGGTCTGCGCGACCACCATCAGCCGGCGCCCGGCCGCCGCCAGGTCCCGGGCGGCCCGGACGACCAGGGTGGACTTCCCGGCCCCGGGCGGGGAGTCGACCACCACGCCCCGGGCCGTGCCGTGCAGGGTGTCGCGCAGGATGGCGTCGGTGGCCCGGCCGGCGGCCGCGCCCGGATCGAAAGCGGTGCTCGCGATGCTCACAGGAGGTCCTCGGCGGTCACGGGATCGGGCAGCGGCAGCACGGGGGTGTCGCCGGTCAAGTGCGCGGGCGGTCCGCCGTGGGTCCACGGGGTCCGCTCGGGGTCCGGCAGCTTCGGGCCGCCGCGCGCATCGTGCTCGAACAGCGTCCAGCAGACCCGGTCGCCCTTCTCCGGCACCGAGCCCGGCTCCGGGTCCTTGCCGCGGCCCATCTTGTCGAGCAGGCGCAGCACGAGCCGGCCGTCCTCCTCGCGGCGCACGAACTGCGCGCTCTGCGGGCGCCCGTCCAGCGAGCGGTACACCTTCGGACCGCCGCTGCCGCCGCCGTCCCCGGTGAGCTGCGGCCGGTCCTCCGTGGCCACCCACACCAGGGGGCGCGGGCTCGGCCGCTTCGACTCCGTCCACTCCATGACCACTTCGGTGACCTCGCCGGCGAAGGCCTCGCCCGAGAGCCGCCGGCCCGCCATCACCAGCAGGTCGTCCAGCGCCTCCTGGGCGTCGAGCCGTACCTGCTCGGTCTCCCGCGCCGCGAGCTTGCGCGCGGCCGTCACCGCGTCGTCGCGGCGCGGCTGCGGGCCCTCGCCCGCCCGGACCCGGTCCCGGTGACCGGTGTACGACCAGCGGTCACCGGTCCAGCGGTCCTCGGTGCGCTCGCCCGGGGGCAGTTCGCGGAGCAGGGCGACCGATTCCCAGACCGCCCGCCAGGTGCCCTCCATCTGCTCCACGACCAGCCGCCGGACCGCCTGCTCGGCGGCGGCGCGCCGTCCGTCGCCGTTCCCGCTCGCCGCCTCGGCCGCCCGGGCCGCGTCGAACTTCGCGATCGCCGGGGCCAGCAGCTTGTTGTCGAAGGCCGGATCGGTGGCCGGGCCCGCCGGCGGGACCAGCAGCAGGCCCTGCGGGTCCCGGCCGAGCTCGGCGCGCAGCGCCCGCTCGGCGCCGGATTCACCCTCGGGCGGGGCGATCCACGCCAGCAGGGCGCCCAGGTGCTGGTCCTCCAGATTGCTCTGCCCGGTCGCCCAGTGCCGCGACAGCAGGTCCGTCGCCGACAGCAGCATGGAGGAGCCGGGCACCCGGGAGCGCTCGGCGAGGTGCGTGAACCAGCGGCCCAGCAGCGGCACCTGCGCGGGCGCCGGGTAGGGGTGCTCGGGGTCCTCCTCGGCGGTCCGCCGGAACCGCATGGAGCGCCCCAGCAGCCGCACGTACTCGATGCCCGCGCGGCTCGGCACGATCAGCTGCGGCGCGTCCAGGCACAGCTCGGCCGCCACCTTGACCCGCTTGCCCGTCTCCGGATCGGTCTCGGTGCGCTCCACCGGCTCCACGGCGTCCGCGTAGCCCTCGATGTACGGGACCACGTGCCCGGCCAGCTCCGCCAGGAACTCCCACCGCAGGTCCCGGTCGCGCGGCTGCGGTATGGCCAGGACGTGCGGCCGGTCCGGATCGGTGCCGACCATCGCGCCCAGCGGAGCCCCGGCCTCGCCCGCCGTGGTCAGCGGTACGAAGACCAGCGGCTGCTCGCTCAGATGCCGGTGCCGTACGGTCGCCAGCGGCTGGGCCCGCCCGGCGCGGACGGCCTCCAGCCGGGCCAGGGTGTTCAGCAGGGACATGCGGCGGCCTCCGTGCGGACGCGGGCGGGGGCCTGCTCCAGCGCCTCGGCGCGCAGCCGGGCGGCCTGCCGCAGCGCGGCGGCCGTGGGGTCGTCGGGGGCCGCCCCGTCGGGGGAACCGCATGCCGCCGCGAGGGCCGCCTCGACCGTGGTCAGCCCGCCCAGCTCGCCCCGTACGGAGCGGCCGAGCGCGGTCACCTCGTCGGCCGTGCGGGCCCGCTCCCGGCAGTGGAAGGCCAGCTCGCAGGCGGCCAGGCACTCGGGGGCGTAGGAGGCGGACACGGCCGACACGGCCTCGGTCAGCTCCTCGGCCGAGGACGCCGGGTCGAAGGTGAGGCCCGCGGGCAGGGCCCCGGCCAGTTCCTCGACCCGGGTGAGCCGCTCCAGCTGGCGCCGGGTCACCGAGCGCTCGCGGCGGACGTCAACGGGGGCGGCGGTGGGCAGGTTGGAGAAGTCCTTGGGGCAGACGAGCAGCACGGTGTGCCCGACCTCGGCGCCGGCCACCTTGGCGGCGGTGGTCTCCAGGGCCAGGACGTAGACGGCGGCCTGGCGGGCGGCGGCGCCCACCTTCGCGGCGTCGGCCGACCCGTCGATCATCGGGAACGACTTGATCTCCACCACGGTCCAGCGCCCGTCGGGGTGCACGACGACCGCGTCCGGCTCCAGGTAGGCGGGGGAGCCGGCCACCTCCAGCGCGAGCATGGGGTGGTCGAGCAGGGTCCAGGCCCCGGCGGCGGTCGCCTCGCGCAGGGCGAGCGCGGTGCGGGCGGCGCGGCCCTGGGGGCCGGCGGCCGTGAGGTCGGGGGTGAGGGCGTCCGGTCCGGGCGGGTCCGCGACGCCGCCGGAACCCGCGGTGCCGGATCCCGCGCCGAGGTGCTCGTACACCAGCCGCAGGAGCTCGGCCCCGCCGTCTCCCTTGACCTTGGCCTCGAAGGAGTTGCCGCGCACGATGGCGAACTGCGACTGCCCGAAGGCCGCGGGGGAGCCGAGGGCGGCGGCGAGGACGGTCTTGTCCACGCCGGCCCCGTCGAGCAGGGCGCGTCTGCCGCACCCGGGGTTGGCGGCGAGGGCCGCCAGCGCGCGGGCGTCGAGCGGGCGCGGTGCGACATCGGGGCCGCGCAGGTCAGCGAGCCGCTGCCGCAGCGTCTTCGGGGGACTCGGGGGATTCGTCGGCTGCGCGGCCTGGGTGGCCTGCCATGCCGCCGGCTGCGCCGTCGGTCCGGGGGACCGCGGCGGGGTCTGCGGCGGCTGACCGCTGGACGGGTAGGAGCTCACCCGCGGAAGTCTCCCATCCGCCACTGACAATCGTGGACTTACGGCGGAAACCGGCTGTTCGGGTGGTGTGCGGGCCGGCCGCGGCGGAACCCGGGGACCCGGCGGAAGCGGCGCTCCGGTCGATCCCGGTGATCCCCGCGATCCCGGTGATCCCCGCGGGCAGGGCGCGGGCGGCGAGGTAGCCGGCGCCCATCACGGCGGCCCCGGCGACGGCGTCGAGGAAGTAGTGGTTGGCGGTGCCCATGACCACGAGGGTGGTGACGGCGGGGTACGCGGCCCCGAGCGCCCGGACCAGCGGCCGGCGCGCACAGCTCCACAGCACGATCCCGCACCACAGGGCCCAGCCCACGTGCAGGCTGGGCATGGCCGCGAACTGGTTGGTGAAGGAGCCGAGCCCGCGCGGGGCGCTGGCCTCCCCGCCCCACCAGCCGTAGGAGCTGTAGCGGGCCATCGTGTCGGTGAACCCGTACGAGGCGTCGAGCAGCCGCGGCGGGCAGGTGGGCAGCAGGGCGAAGCCGACGAGCCCGAGGAGGGTGGAGAGCATGAGCCAGGTGCGGGCGAAACGATACTGCTGGGGGCGGCGCCGGTAGAGCCAGACCAGCACCGCGGGGGTGACGAGGTAGTGCAGGGAGGCGTAGACGAAGTCGGCGGGTATGCCGAGGACGGCCTGCGCGGTGAAGAGCCGGTTGAGCGGCCGCTCCAGGTCCATGGCCAGGAGCTCCTCCAGGCGCAGGATCGCGAGCCCGTGGTCCACCGCCATCCCGACGTCGCCCCGGGCGAGGAGTCTGCCACCCGAGTACGCCGCGTAGACGAGCCCGAGGAGCAGCAGTTCGGCCCACCAACGCGGAGGCTGCCGCCTATTAGTCATACGGCGTATGACGTGTGTGAAGAGGCAAGGGTTGCGCGCCGTTCACCTGATGGATGATGGAACGGCGACGGAACCCCCGCAAAGCAGTGCGAATGGTCGGGCCGTCGGTGCTCCACCCGTCCCGCCCGCCCCACCCATCCCACCCCTCGACCAGGAGAACTCATATGGCCCCCCGCATCCTCTTGGCCCGTCACGGCCAGACGGCGTGGTCCCAGCTCGGCAAGCACACCGGACGCACGGACGTGCCCCTGCTGGAGGAGGGCAAGCGCGGCGCCAAACTGCTCGGCGAGCGCCTCTCCCGCGACCCGTGGGCGAGCCTGCGCGGGCTGGAGGTGCGCACCAGCCCCCTGGTCCGCGCCAGCGAGAGCTGCGACCTGGCCGGCTTCGGGATCCAGGCGGAGCCGTGGGACGCGCTGATGGAGTGGGACTACGGCGACTACGAGGGCATGACCCCGGCCGAGATCCAGGCGATCCGGCCCGGCTGGCTGATCTGGCGCGACGGGGTCCCGGGCGGCGAGTCCGTCGCGGACGTCTCGGCCCGCGCCGACGAGGTCGTCACCTGGGCCCGCTCGGCCGAACGCGACGTCCTCGTCTTCGCGCACGGCCACATCCTGCGCACCCTGGCCGCCCGCTGGCTCGGCTTCGACGCCTCCTTCGGCGCCCGCATCCGCCTGGAGCCGACCTCCCTGTCGGTCCTCGGCTGGGCGTACGGGGCCCCCGCACTGGAGCGCTGGAACGACACGGGGCACCTGGACGCGTAGGCGGCGGGCCGGAAGGGCCGCTCGTGGCCGTCCCCCGGTCCGGCCATCGGGGGCGGCCCGCCGGTGCCCGGAGCCGCATCCGGGCACAGGCACGGGGTTCCCCGTCTCAGACCCCCTGTACGAGCACGCGGTCGCCGCAGAGCAGCCTCATGTCCTGCGCGTCGGACGTGAAGATCGTGACGCTTCCCGGCTGGCGCAGTGCCACGGCGGCGAGGGACGCGTCGATGGCGTACTTGTGCCCGTGCAGGCCGGCGGCCTCCAGCAGCTCGATCGCCTCGCCCGCGATCTCGCGCGTAACCGGTTCCACCGCGATTTTCGAAGGGGTCCACGACCACGCGGCCTTCCTGACCCGCTTGTGATAGGCCTCGATGAGCGTCATGGAGCTGGTCACCACCCGAATGCCCGAGCGATCCGCGTCCTTGAGGCGGGCGCCCATGGCACGGTTGCCGAGCACGGCCTGGGAGAGGCCCTCGCTGTCGAGCACGTAGACGAGCCCGGACATCAACTCGCCTTCCGGTCCGGCACGGACCGGGCCTTGAGTTCCGCGTGCTGCCGCTGGAGCGAGAGCCGCTCAGCCTCGGCCAGCGCCAGCTCGGCGTCGGTGACCTCTCCGTGCTCGCCCTCCCACCAGCCGACGAACTCGTGGAGGTGGTCCCGCTCGCGCTGGCGCTCTATGGCCTGGGTGACGTACCGACTGAATCCACCGGACCCCACCTCGGCGCGGATCTCCTCCGCCAGCTCCTCCGGCAGGGTCACGGTGTATTTCTTGGTTGCCATACCAGTCGTCATACCGCCGACGCGTGCCGCCCGAGGAAGGCGCCGACGCGCGGGGAGCGCTGGTGGGGGACCAGGGTGCGGGCCGTGGCCGCCAGCATCGACTGGATGCGGGTCGACTGGACCTGGGCCAGCAGGTCCAGCACCCGGCCGCCCGCCCAGGCGGCCTCGTCGGGGGCGCCCGCGTGGGCCAGGTTGTCCGCCAGCTCCGCGGTGTAGAGGGCGACGTTGCGGGCGAAGTGCGGGTCCTGGAGGTCCGCCGCCCGGCGGGCGTGCCGGGCGGCCCGGGCGTGCTCGCCGAGCGCGGCCCAGCAGCGGGACTCCAGGGACTCCAGCTCGGCCTCGCCGAAGAACGACATCCACTCGGGGTCCGCACCCGCCTCACCGCGGGAGAACTCCGTGTGCGCCCGGGTCAGCGCCTCCTCGCAGGCCTTGCGGTCGGACAGTCCCGCCCAGCCGCCGGCCTCCCGCAGCGCGAGCAGCGACAGCAGCCGCGGGGAACCGAGCGAACGGGCGGCGCGGCGGCCCGCCTGGGCCGCCCGTACCGATTCGCGGGGGCGCCCGCAGTCCCGGGCCAGGAACGCCATGTTGCTGAAGGCGTGCGCCTCCAGCCCGGCGTCCCCGGAGACCCGGGCCGTGGCCAGCGCCTCCGCGTAGTGCGAGCGGGCGTCGTCGAACCGGCCCGAGTCGTGCGCGAGCCAGCCCACCGAGATGGCCAGCTCGCCCGCGCCCGCGTGCAGCCGGTCCTCGGTGGACTGCCGGGTCGCCCCCGCATCGAGCAACGCGTAGGCGGTGCGCAGGGGTTCCGCGGCCCGCCGGTACAGGGCGTCGGCGCCGTGCCGGTCGTCCAGCAGCCGGATCTGGCGTACGGCGTCCTCGACGGCGGCCGCCTCGGACTCGCCGGCGCGGGACGGGATCCGGCGGGTGTCGCCGAGCAGGGTGAGGCTGAGGGTCGCGGCCGCCACGGTCGCGGAACCCCCCGCCATGAACGCGCGACGCAGCACGTCGCTCTCCTTGGAACGCGAAGGGGCAGGGATGCCGGTGGGGTGCGGGCGCTTGGCGAAGGCGGCGAAGGGCGCGGCCTGTTCGCGCTGCGCCAGCCGGCCCCGTACCGTCTCGCGCGGGGAGAACCCCAGGTCGGCCAGGGTGCGGCCGGGGAACATGTGGAGGAAGACCCGCTCGTAGGCGTAGTTGGGGCAGCGGATCTCGCCGGACTCGACCCGGCCGATGTAACGGGCGTCGCAGGAAACCGTTTCTCCGATTTCCTTCGCCGCCCTGCGCACCAACGCGGCGAATTCGGCCGGGGAGTGCTGACCGCGCAGTCGCCGGAAGGGGGTGTTCGGTGAGTGGGGGGACGCCGCCATGGACGTGGCCTCTCTGGGCAAGTGATCGCGCTGCCGGTGCCTGTGCGGTGAAGCGGTGGTGCCTGTGTGACGCGCTGCCCGGCGGGCACGAACGTACCGCCACGGACGGAGGGTTGACTCGGTGTTTGGCTACAAAACGGATATCTCACCCGCGATCCGCCATGAACTGCCATCCTTTGCAGCGTCTTGCCGCCGCACCTGTTGACGTTCCCGTGCGTTGAACCCGTGCGGAGTGGGAGGAAGCCCGCCGGCTTCCGGGACCGCTCGCGCGATGCTCGTACGCGGATCGAGGAGGGGTTCCCTTGGTGGAGGGCGGCATGGAGAGTACGGACGTGAACACCGCGCCCGAGCCCGGAGCGGCCCTCCTCGCGGGCGCCCCGGACCTGGTCACCGTGCCCACCCGGCAGGGGCTGGAGGCCGTCGACATCATCCAGCGGGCCGCCGGACAGGCCAGCCGCGCGGGCGGCGTCGGCCCGGTCCTGCACGACGGCTCCGGCAGCACCCTCGGCTTCCTCGTCCCGCCCGGCACCGCCGACGCCTGGGACCTCCCGGGCAGCGCCTGCACGCACACCAACGGGCGCGGCATGCGCTTCGGCGACACCTCGCCCACCGCGGGCGACACCGGCTGGCTGCTGCCGCCGGACGCCGTCGGGCCGGTCACCGACCCGGAGGTGCTGCGGGCGGCGCTCGGCGAGGCGGCCCGGCTGATCGAGGCCGCCGACAACTGCCGCTGACCCGCTCCGGCAGCTGCCGCTGACCCGCTCCCGCAGCTGCCGCTGACCCGCTCCCGGCCCTGACCAGCCATAATGAGGACGTGGCGAGCAAGGGCAAGGGCAGTGACAAGCGGCGCGGGCGCGAGAGCGCCGAGGCACCGGCCGGGCAGGTCGACGGCGGTCACGCCGCGCTGGAGCCCGACCGGGAGCGGTCGCGCGCCTGGACCCTGCTGATCGACGGCGCCCCGCAGTCCCACGTGGACCTGGACGACCCCGGCCACCTGGACTTCTCCTACCAGCGCCGGATCGGCCACCTGATCGACCTGTTCGCCCCCGCCCGCCAGCCCCTGAACGTGCTCCACCTCGGCGGCGGCGCCTTCACCCTCGCGCGCTACACGGCCGCCTCCCGCCCCCGCTCGACGCAGCAGATCGTCGAGATCGACGCCGGGCTCGTGGCCTTCGTACGGGAACACCTGCCGCTGGACCCGCAGGCCCGGGTCCGGGTCCGCGCGGTCGACGCCCGGGCCGGGCTGGCGAAGATCCCCGACGGCTGGGCCGACCTGGTGATCGCCGACGTGTTCAGCGGGGCCCGGACCCCGGCGCACCTGACGAGCGCCGAGTTCCTGGACGACGTACGCCGGGCCCTGGCGCCGGGCGGCTGGTACGTGGCGAACCTCGCGGACGGTCCGCCGCTCTCCCATCTGCGGGGCCAGATCGCCACCGCCGCGTCCCGGTTCACGGAACTGGCGCTGGCCGCCGACCCCGTGGTGTGGCGGGGGAAACGCTTCGGCAACGGCGTGCTGGTGGCCGCCGACCGGGAGCTTCCGGTCGCCGAGTTCACCCGCCGGGTGGCGAGCGACCCGCACCCCGGGCGGGTCGAACACGGCCGCGCCCTCATCGACTTCGCGGGCGGCGCCGCCCCGGTCTCGGACGCCTCGGCGGTGGCCTCGCCGGAGCCCCCGCCTTCGGTCTTCCGCTGAGCCGCGGCTATCCCCGCGGCTATGCCCGCGGGGCCGCCGCCAGCTCGCGCAGCCTCCGCTTGTCCGGCTTGCCGCGGTCCGTCAGCGGGAGCTCCGGCAGCCAGAACACCGCCGCCGGCCGCTGCCCCGGCGCCAGCTCCGCCGCGACCAGCGCGCACGCCGCCTCCGCCGCCCCGTCCGTCGGGGCGTGCCCGGGGGCCGCGACGAGGAAGGCGCACACCGCCTCCCCGGTGAGCGGGTCCGTGCGCCCGACGACGGCCGCCCGGGCCACGGCGGGATGCCTGGTCAGGGCCGTCTCGATCGGGCCGCAGTAGATGTTCGCCCCGTGCACCATCACCACGTCCTTGACCCGGTCGTCGAGGTACAGGTACCCGTCGGCGTCGAAGTGCCCGACGTCCCCCGTGCGCAGCCAGCCCTCGTGCAGCACCTCGGCGGTCAGGGCGGGCTGGTTGCGGTAGCCGGCCATCACCATGGGGGAGCGCACCCACACCTCTCCGGTGGCCCCCGGCGCGGCGCCCCGCACCTCGACCTCCACCCCGGGAGCCGGACGGCCGACGGAGCCGAGCAGGTGGGGTCGGTCGGCGGCCGCCGCGTCGTGGTCGGCCGGGGAGAGCCGGCTGAGCACCCCGGCCTCGTTCATCCCGTAGCCCTGGGTCCAGCGCACCCCCGGACCCCACCGGGTCAGCGCCCGGCGCAGCCGCTCCGGGTGGACGGGGGAGTCGCCGTAGGAGACCCGGACCAGGCCGGGCACGCCGTCGGCGGTCTCCGGGTCGTCGAGCAGCCGGTACAGCATCGAGGGCGTCAGGTACGTGGCCGCGGGCCCGAGCCGCCGGCAGGCCTCGGCGAACTCCCGGGTGCCGAAGGGGTGCAGGATCTCGGAGCGGCCGCCGGTCCGCAGTTGTTCCAGGCACCGGCCGCCGGAGCGCTGGGAGAGCGAGTCGGTCGACACGAAGGTGAGCGGCGCGGTGTCCGGGGAGTGCGGGGCATCGGTGCGGGTGGCCGTACGGGCCGCCATCGCGGCGAAGGTGGAGGCCACCCCCTTCGGCCGGCCCGTGGTACCGCCCGTGTAGGTCACCCGGGCCACGTCCTCGCCGCGCGCCGCCACCTCCACGGGCAGGGCCTCCCGGGCGGAGGCCAGCTCAAGCAGGGCGGCCAGGCCGATGCGGGCACCGGGGCCCGGCGGCACCGGGGTGTCGTGGACCACCAGGTCGGGCGCGCAGTCCCGTAGGAGCTGGTCGAGTCCGTGGGTGGTGGGGCCGACGCACACGTGGGTCAGCCGGGCCCCCAGCACGTGCGCGGCCAGCCGGACGAGCAGGGTCCGGGGCGGGTTGCCCGCCGAGACGCAGGCCAGTGCGGAGCCGCGCCGGATCCCCAGCTCGGCCAGGGCGCCCGCCAGCCGGTACGTCCAGGCCAGCACCTCGGAGTAGGTCAGGACCCAGGGACCGGAGCCGAGGGCGGGCCGGTCGGCGTACCGCTCGCAGGCCTCGATCAGGTCGGTGACGTACCGCGCACGGGTGCTCATGGCGCCACGGTATCCGGCGGTCCCGACCGGGCGGACGGGCCTGTGGACAAAGGTCCGGGGGCCGCCCGGCTACGGGTCGACGATCTCCACCAGCGGCGGGTGGTCGTGCCAGGTGCAGAACACCGACACCTCGCGGCCGTCGCGGGTGAAGGTGACCCGGATCCAGGACGGCTGCTTCCAGACCTGCATCCGCCAGCCGGCCAGCGGGGTCGCCGACACCAGCTCCGCGGAGGTGGCACCGAGATCGAAGACGACCCGGCCGCCCGAGACGCTGTACGCCTTCACGTTCTCGCCCGGCGGCGCCTGGCGCCGCGGCTGCGGGGTGGGCGGCGCGGAGGACCTGGCGGAAGAGGAGGGGGAGGCCGGCGCGGTGGACGCGGACGGCGAGGGCGACGGCGGCGGAGAGGACGAGGGCGTCGGATCCGGCGGCAGCGCCTGGTGGGTGGAGGAGGAGAGGGGCTGCGCGGCCAGCGGCACCGCGAGCGGCGGATCGTAGGCGGTGCCGGACATGACCGAGTGCACGCCCCACCACGACAGCGTCACCGCCGCCCCGGTCGCCAGGGTCCACGCCCCGGCATGGCCGACCGCTCTACCGACTCGTCCTCGTCGCATCGGGGGACATACTGCACCACCCGCCCCAGACCCGGCCCGCCACCCCTCGGCGTCCCCCGGATGGGCTACGGTGCGGGCCATGGCTAGTGTGCTCGTGGTCGAGGACGACCAGTTCGTACGTTCCGCCCTCATCCGGCACCTGACCGAGGCCTCGCACACCGTGCGCAGCGTCGGCACCGCCCTGGAGGCGCTGCGCGAGGTCGCCCACAACCGCTTCGACGTGGTGATCCTCGACCTCGGACTGCCCGACCTGGACGGGGCCGAGGCGCTCAAGATGCTGCGCGGGATCACCGACGTGCCCGTCATCATCGCGACCGCCCGCGACGACGAGGCGGAGATCGTCCGGCTGCTCAACGACGGCGCCGACGACTACCTGACCAAACCCTTCTCCGTGGAGCACCTCTCCGCCCGGATGGCCGCCGTGCTGCGCCGCGCCCGCTCCGCCGCCGGGGCCGAACCGCCCTCCCGGGTGCTGCGCGTCGGCGGCCTCGCGATCGACCCGCTGCGCCGCCAGGCCGAGCTGGACGGGGCCGTACTGGACCTCACCCGGCGGGAGTTCGACCTGCTGACCTTCCTGGCCGGGCGGCCGGGCGTGGTCGTGGCCCGCCGGGAGCTGCTCGCCGAGGTCTGGCAGCAGTCCTACGGCGACGACCAGACCATCGACGTCCACCTGTCGTGGCTGCGCCGCAAGCTCGGCGAGACCGCCGCCAGCCCGCGCTACCTGCACACCTTGAGGGGCGTCGGGGTGAAGCTGGAGCCGCCGGCGTGAGGGGCTCTCCGTGAGGTGGGCCCTCGTCAAGGTGTGCCTCGCGGTCACCGTGATGGTGGTCGTGGCCTTCGCCGTACCGCTCGGGCTGGTCGTCCAGGAGATGGCCAGCGACCGGGCGTTCTCCAACGCCGAGCGGCAGGCCGCCACCATCGGGCCGACGCTGTCCATCACCACCGACCCGGTGCAGTTGCGCAAGGCCGTGGAGTCCACGCAGATGGGCGCCGACCGGCGGATGGCCGTGCACGTCCCGGCCGTCGGGGACGACCCGCGCGTGGACATCGGCGACGGCTGGGCCGGCGAGCGCGCCGTCTCCGAGACCCGGCGGATCGGGCGGGCCGCGACGGCCCCCGTGGCGGGCGGCGGCTTCGCGCTGCTCCAGCCCGTGGCGCTCGGCTCCGGGGACATCGCCGTCGTGGAGATCCTGGTGCCGGAGAGCGAGGTCAGCAACGGCGTCGCCACCGCCTGGCTGGTCCTCGCGGGGGTCGGCCTCGCCCTGATCGTGGGCTCGGTGGCGGTCGCGGACCGGCTCGGAGCCCGCCTGGTGCGGCCGGCCGAGCGGCTCGCGGACGCCGCGCACCGGCTGGGCGAGGGCCGGCTGGGGGCCCGGGTCCCGGAGGACGGGCCGAAGGAACTCCGCTCGGCAGCCGTCGCGTTCAACTCGATGGCGGACCAGGTCGTGGAACTCCTGGCCAACGAGCGGGAGCTGGCCGCCGACCTCTCGCACCGGCTGCGCACCCCGCTGACGGTGCTGCGGCTCAACGCGGCCTCCCTCGGCGACGGTCCGGCCGCGGAGCAGACCCGGGCGGCCGTGGAGCAGCTGGAGCGGGAGGTCGACACGATCATCCGTACCGCCCGCGAGCAGCGCCCGGCCGCGGCGCAGGGCCCGGGCGGGGTGCAGGGGGCGGGCGCCGGCTGCGACGCCTCCGAGGTGATCCGCGACCGGATGGGGTTCTGGTCGGCGCTGGCCGAGGACGAGGGCCGCGAGGTGCGGCTCGCGGGGGTCGACCGTACGGTACGGATCCCCGTGGCCCGGCCGGAGCTCGCCGCGGCGCTGGACGCCATGCTGGGCAACGTGTTCCGGCACACCCCGGAGGGCACCCCCTTCGCGGTGGACGTCCACGACGCCGGGGACGCGGTCATCGTGCTCGTCTCGGACGCGGGGGGCGGCATCTCCGATCCGGACGCGGCCCTGCGGCGCGGCAACGACGGCGGCCGCGACGGGTCCACGGGCCTGGGGCTGGACATCGTGCGGCGGGTCGCGGAGTCGACGGGCGGGGACGTGCGGCTGGGGCGTTCGGTGCTCGGCGGCACCGAGGTGCGGGTGTGGATCGCGCTGGACGGGCGGGCCCGGGGCGAGTCCGCCCGCGCCGGACGCGGCCGACGCAAGCGGCGACGCAACTGACGTAACCCTGGGCCGGGCGGGGGCGCGCCGCACGCCCGGCATGTCCCCCGGTCGGTACGGTCCGCGCCATGGACACCCTCATCTTCGGCGGCCTCCTCGCCACCCTGATCGCGATGTACCGGGACTCCCCGCGGTTCATCGTGCTCGGCGCCTGGTGGCTCGTGCTCCTCGCCGTGATCCTTCTGATGGCGCACCACATCACCGGCGGCCTCGCGCTCACCTTGAGCTACTGACCGTGGCCGCGATGTCCAGCCTCCTCCCGGAGGCGCCGCTGGAGGGCGGCCTGCTGGGCCGGGTCCAGTTCTGGTTCGCGTGCGCCTTCGCCATCGGCTGGACGGGGGTGGTGTGCGGCGGGCTCTTCTACCAGTTCGGGCTGGGGGAGTACCCCTGCCCGCTCTGCATGGTGCAGCGGATGTTCATGCTGCTGGCGGCCATGGGGGCGGCCCACATCGTGCGGACGGCGCTCTCGCGCGGGGCGGTCACCGGCCGCGACTACATGATGGGCTGGGGCCTGTCCCTGGTCGCCGTGACCGCCGGCTCGTTCGCCTCGTGGCGGCAGACGATGCTGCACGTCCTGCCGGGCGACAAGGGGTACGGGAGCGAGGTGTTCGGGCTGCACCTCTACGTCTGGGCGTGGATCCTCTTCCAGGCCTCGGTCGTCGCCGTGGGCATCGTGCTGGCCTTCGCCCACGCCACCGCGGACCGGCTCGTCCCGGCCGAGGACCCGGGACCGTACCGCACGGTGGGGATGGCCGCGCTGTGGTTCCTGGGGCTGGTGATCGCCGTGAACCTCGTGGCCGTCTTCCTGGAGGAGGGCTTCCACTGGTTCCTGCCGGACGAGCCGACGCGCTACCAGTTCTTCTACGACGTGGGGATCCTGGACTAGCTGAGGTTGGCGCGGAGTTGACGCCTCCCGCGCGGGAATCCGTACGACCTGCTTGAGTGGGTCCGCCCTTCTCCCCGTTCCTCCGTGTTCCTTCCGTATGCGATGGGAAGCGTCATGCGCTACGCAGTCCTCGGCACCGGGATCGTCGGCCGTACGGTGGCCGCCCGGTTGCTCTCCCTCGATCACGAGGTCGTCATCGGCACCCGGGACCCCGGGGCCACCCTCGACCGCACCGAATACGCCGCCTGGCAGCAGGCCCACCCGGCGGCCGGGCTGGCCCCCTTCGCGGAGGCGGCCCGGCTCGGCGAGGTGCTCGTCAACGCCACCGGCGGGCAGGTCAGCGTGGCGGCCCTGACCGAGGCCGACGCCGCGCACCTGGACGGCAAGATCCTGATCGACATCGCGAACCCGCTGGACTTCTCCCGCGGGTTCCCGCCCGGGCTCGACCCGGTGGACAGCGACAGCCTGGGCGAGCTGATCCAGCGGACGTTCCCGGGGCTGCGCGTGGTCAAGACGCTGAACACGATGAACTGCCAGGTCATGGTCGACCCGGCCAGGGTCCCCGGCGACCACACCGTCTTCCTCTCGGGTGAGGACGCCGAGGCCAAGAAGGCCGTACGGGAACTCCTGTACTCCTTCGACTGGCGCGAGCGCAGCGTCGTCGACCTGGGCGGCATCGAGACCGCGCGCGGCACGGAGATGCTGCTGCCCATCTGGCTCCGGCTGATGGGAACCCTCGGCCACACGGACTTCAACTTCCACATTCAGGGCGCGAACCGGACGGCGTAGGGCTGAGCATCCGGTCGGCCGCCGCCCACGCCAGTACCGCTGACGCCGCCGCGGCCGCGCAGGAGACGGCGAAGGCCGCCCGGTACCCGTAGGCCGCGGCGAGCGGACCGGAGACCGCGGCGGCCAGCGCCTGGCCGATGATCAGACCGCTGCCGGCCAGGGTCATGGCCTCGCCCATCCGCCGGGCGGGTCCGGCCCGTTCCACGAGGCCGAACAGCGCGATCAGGTGCGGGGCGACGGCCAGCCCGATGCCGGCGACCGCGAAGGCCGCGCCCCACAGGCCGGAGACGGCGAGCAGCGGAAGCGTCAGCAGTGCCTGGGCGGCGATGGTCCTGCGCAGCCGGACGGTCAGGGCGGCCGTTCCGGGCCGGGCCACGGTCACGAAGCCGGCCACCGAGCTGGTCACCGCCATGGCGGCCCACACGAGCCCGGCGGCCCCGGGGGAGCCGACCGCCACGGCGAGCGCGTTGACCCCGGTGTTGGCCCCGCTCCACGCGGCGCCCTGCAGGACGGCCACCACGAACAGCAGCGCCAGCGCCGGAGACCACAGCCGTACGTCGCCCCGCGCGCCGGTGCCCGGCCGCGTTGGCCCGGGCGCCGTGGGATGCAGGGCGAAGAGCGTCCCGAACACCAGGCCCAGGGCGGCTGCGAGGAGCAGCGCCGACGCGGGGTGGACGGTCACCGCGAGGATCCCGGCCAGCGTGGGCCCCACCATGAAGCCGACCTCGTCGAGGGTGGTGTCGAAGGAGAGCGCGGCCCCGACCAGGGCCTTGTCCTCCCCGGCCAGCCGCGCCCACCGGGCCCGGGCCAGCGGCCCGACCTGCGCCGACGTGAGGCCGGCGGCGACGGCGAGCGCGAGGCGGGCGGCGAGCGGCAGCCCGCCGAGCACGGCGGCGACGAGGGCGAGGAGCACGGCGGCGTTCGCGGCGCAGGCGACCAGCAGCACGGGCCGGTGGCCGCGCCGGTCGGCGAGCCGGCCGATGACCGGACCCCCAAGGGCCTGGCCGAGCCAGAGGGCGGCGGCGATGGTCCCGGCGGCGCCGATGCCGTCGCGTTCGTTGATGAGCAGCAGCGTCCCGATGGGGCACAGGGCGGCGGGGAGGCGGGCGAGGAACCCGTGGACGGGGAGGGCGCGGCCGCCCAGGGCGAAGACCCCGCGGAAGCCTGCGGGGGCGGGGGTGGGGGCGGGGGTGGGGGCGGGTGTGGGTCCGGCTGCGGGCACGGGTGTGGACTTGGGGGACTGCGTGGGCATGGACAACCTCCAGCCGCACGCCGACCCTCCCGTTTCTCCGGCGCGCGCCGTTGCCCGTTGGGCGGGAGGCTAGCGCCGGAGCGGCCGCTTGGGTAGGGCCTGTCCGGGGCCGGGGCCGGGGCCGGGGCCGGGGTCGCCGGTCGTGTCAGTCACCCTCCGCCGAGTTCAGCCGCTTGGCCTGGGCGCGGCCGACTTCGGCGGCGCGGTGCAGGTAGTCGGCGATGACGGCGAGTTCGGCGTCGGAGTAGCTCGCCAGGACGGCGCCGAAGGCGCGGCCCGGGGTGTCCCACGCGGCGCCGATCCGGTCGCGGGCGGAGGGGGAGAGGGCGACGAGGGAGCGGCGGCGGTCGTTCGGGTCGGCGTGCCGCTCGACGATGCCGGCCTTGACCATGCGGTCCACCAGGCGGGTGGCGGAGCCGGAGGTCAGACCGGTGAGACGGGCGATGTCACCGGTGCTGACCGGCTCGGGCTCCATGTCGAGGAGGGCGACGCACTGCATGTCGGTGGGGTGCAGGCCCACGTGGTCGGCCATGGCCTGGTTGAAGAGCGAGTAGTCGGCGTAATGCCGCTGGCTCTCGGTGACGATGCGCGCGAGCAGTTCGGCGCGGGTCCACTCATCACTCGAACGAGCGTAATCCGTTGACATCGGCTTCTCCGTGGTCCAAATTTATCTGTGTGACGCAGAGGTTGCGTCACACAGAATCTGCGTCACGTATTCAGTCTAGAGCAGGAAGAACAGGAATCCGCCATGTCGAACACGTCCAAGGTCCCGCAGGTCCTCGTCACCGGTGGCCGCGGCTCCGTCGCCCGGGGCCTCTCGTCCCTCCTCGCCGCCCACGGAGTCCCCCACCGCCTCGCATCCCGCGAGCCGGACACACCCGGCACCGTTCACTGCGATCTCACCGATCCCGCGACCTTCCCCGAAGCCCTCGCCGGTGTCCGCTCCGTCTTCCTCTACGCCGAGGCCGCCGCCATCGAGGACTTCGTACACGAAGCCGTCAGCGCCGGCGTCGAAGACGTCGTCCTCCTGTCCTCCTCCTCGGTCCTGGCCCCCGACGCCGCCGACAGCCCCCTCGCCGCCTCCCACCTCGCGGTGGAGCAGGCCCTCCTCGCCTCCCCGCTGCGCACGACCCTGCTGCGCCCCGGATCCTTCGCCAGCAATGCCCTCGGCTGGGCCTGGGCGATGAAATCGGGCCACCCGGTCCGCCTGCCGTACCCGGGTGCGTACAGCGATCCGGTCCACGAGACCGACCTCGCCGAAGCCGCCTACGCGGTCCTCACCGACCCCTCGCTCGGGGGACGCGCGTACACCCTGACCGGACCGCGGACACTGACCTTCGCCGCACAGCTGGCGATACTGGGCGAGGCCCTCGGCCGGCCCATACCCTTCGAGCCCGTCTCGCGCGAGCAGTGGAAGTCCGAGGCCGCCGGCTACATACCGGCCCCGTACGCGGAAGCCCTGCTCGACTTCTGGTCCGCCTCGGACGGCCTCCCGGTCCCCCTCACCGAAGACCTGGAGCACCTCACCGGCCACACCCCGCGCCCCTTCGAAACCTGGTCCACGGACCACGCGGACGCCTTCCGGATCTAGGGGGTCTCCTTCGGATCCTGCCGATCGGGCCGTTCGCTCCGCGGAGCGCGTCGCGCGGTCGAGCGCCATGGGCGTCCCCACTTCCAGGCCAGGGCGAGGAAGCCCGCCGGCATGCAGGCCTGAAACCAGACAGGGGCGCCTGCGAATGCGCCGACCAGCGCGGCCAGTGGGATGAGGCTGAGCACGCCCGCCAAGACCCAGCCGGCAACGCTCACCGACCTGGTGCGGCCGGCCGCGTAGTCCCCGGGGTGGCGCAGCAGCCACCAGACGAACCACAGGCCGAAGGCGCCGACAGTCGTGAGGAGCAGGCTCAGGGCGATGGGATACAGGTAGTCGCCCGTGGGGTCGGCCGGAGTCGCCTGGCTCACTCCCCTCCCGGTTACGGAGGTGATGCGTCCCCGCCAGACGGTGGCCGTGACGGGGTCGCCCCGGTGCAGGCGGACGAGCAGGGGGGAGTCGCCGCTGAAGCGCACGGTCAGGGGGGAGGCGGATCCGGAGGCGAGGCGGGCCTCGTACTGCGCGCCGCGACCGTCGAAGATCTTCGTGTTGAGCACGGTATGCGGGACCAGCCGCAGGCAGTTCTTGTCCTCAGGGCGCGCCATGGCCGGGCAGGGCAAGGCCGAAGAGTAGGCGCGTTCCTTCGCCAGGGTGGCGGGGACCGAACTGGCCACGAGGGCGGCCAGAGCCAGGCAGGCCAGCCCGCCCGGCAGGAACAAGGCGGCCAAGAGGTGGGGCCGCGGCCGGCGGTGCGGAGTGGTGCGGGCGAAGCGCATGGATCCTCCCCGTGGCGGGCCGGGGCTCCCGGCGCGCCGGAACGCACGCTACGCAGCTCTGGAGGCGGAAGGACCTGTGGTGGTCGGCAGTCTCCGCACCTCGCCACATGCCGGAGCCCGGCATCGGGAGCGGTTCGTCGGGTCCTTGCCCGGGGAACGACAAAGGGCCCCGGTCCGCTTTCGCGGAACGGGGCCCTTTCGCAGGGTGAGTGACGGGACTTGAACCCGCGGCCACCTGGACCACAACCAGGTGCTCTACCAACTGAGCTACACCCACCATGTCCGGTCGGAAAACCGACCGGCCGAAGAAAAGCGTACAGGGTCCGGGAGGGTGCTCGCTCCCTCCTTTCCCCGGACCCCTCTCCGGTGGGTGCTAGGCGCCGGGGACCACGTGCTTGGCGGCGATGGTGCGCGCCGTGTCCGAGTCCGGACCGGGCTGCGGTACGAAGACGGCCTCCCGGTAGTAGCGCAGCTCGGCGATGGACTCCTTGATGTCCGCGAGCGCCCGGTGGTTGCCGTTCTTCGGGGGGCTGTTGAAGTAGGCGCGGGGGTACCAGCGGCGGGCCAGCTCCTTGATCGAGGACACGTCCACGATCCGGTAGTGCAGGTAGCCCTCCAGCGCGGCCATGTCGCGCAGCAGGAAGCCGCGGTCGGTGCCGACCGTGTTTCCGCAGAGCGGTGCCTTGCGGGGTTCCTTCACGTGTTCCCGTACGTAGGCCAGGACCTGTGCCTCCGCGTCCGCGAGGGTGGTCCCGCCGGCCAGCTCGTCGAGCAGGCCGGACGACGTGTGCATCTCGCGCACCACGTCGGGCATGGTTTCCAGGGCCGCGTCCGGCGGGCGGATCACAATGTCCACGCCTTCGCCGAGCACGTTGAGCTCCGAGTCGGTGACCAGTGCGGCCACCTCGATAAGTGCGTCGTCCGTCAACGAGAGCCCGGTCATCTCGCAGTCGATCCACACCATGCGATCGTTCATGCGCCCCACCTTATGCGGAAGGTCCCCCGCATCGGTGACCACCGAGGTGACCACTGATGCGGGGGACCTTCCGAGGACCTCGTTACGCGTGCTCGCGCAGCACCCGGCCCGGGGCGTACAGCTCCGTCACCGTGGGACCGGACGCGGCCAGTGCCGCGGCGGCCCGCTGCGGCTGCGGAGTGCGCTGGTGCGGAACCGGCGACTCCGACAGCTGAGCCACCTGGACCACGTCCGCCTGCGGGCGGCGGGCCCGGTAGGCGGAGCGGTAGGCGGCCGGGGAGGACCCCAGCTGGCGGCGGAAGTGACCGCGCAGGGCGACCGGCGAGCGGAACCCGCAGCGTCCGGCGACCTCGTCGACCGAGTAGTCGGAGGTCTCCAGCAGCCGCTGCGCCTGAAGCACCCGCTGGGTGATCAGCCACTGCAGCGGCGCGCTGCCGGTGAGCGAGCGGAACCGCCGGTCGAAGGTGCGCCTGCTCATGTAGGCGCGCGCCGCCAGCGTCTCCACGTCGAACTGCTCGTGGAGGTGTTCCAGTGCCCAGGCGACGACCTCGGCCAGCGGGTCGGCGCCGATCTCCTCCGGCAGCGACCGGTCGAGGTAGCGCTCCTGGCCGCCCGTACGGCGCGGCGGCACGACGAGCCTGCGGGCCAGTGCCCCGGCCGCCTCGCTGCCGTGGTCCGTGCGCACGATGTGCAGGCACAGGTCGATTCCGGCCGCGGTGCCCGCGGACGTCAGCACGTCGCCGTCGTCGACGAACAGCTCGCGCGGATCGACGTGGACGGACGGGTAGCGCTTGGCCAGCGTCGGCGCGTACATCCAGTGCGTCGTCGCGGGCCGGCCGTCCAGCAGACCGGCGGCGGCGAGCACGAATGCCCCCGTGCACAGTCCGACGATCCGGGCCCCCTCCTCGTGCGCCAGACGCAGCGCGTCGAGCGCCTCCGGCGGCGGCGGTGAGGTGATGGAACGCCACGCGGGAACGACGACCGTGCCTGCCCGGGCGATCGCCTCCAACCCGTATGGCGCGGTCAGTTCGAGTCCGCCGGTGGTCCTCAGCGGACCGTCCTCACCGGCGCACACGAGCAGTCGGTAGCGTGGAACTCCCGCGTCCTGCCGGTCAATGCCGAACACGGAAAGTGGAATGGAGCTCTCGAAGATCGGTCCGCCGCTGAAGAGCAGCACCGCGACGATCTCCCTGCGGCGACGCCCCGCGAGCTTCCTGCCGTCAACGACGACGGCGGTGGAATCCTGGCTCATGGCGCTAAGCCCCCCTTGGGTGTCGCGACTCCTTGGTCTGGTCGCACCTGCACGTATCCCCTCGGCCTTGCACGTGGCTCCCCCGCCGTAAATACATGATCGAATCTACTGCGTCCCGTGGTGTCGGCGTGACAAGTTCAGCACGCAGCGCTATGTCGACTTGGCAACTTGGCGAAAAGCATTCGATCAGGAAGCGTTCCACTCCGCTACCCGGGTGGAAAGCGCACTGTCCGGCCATGGCCAGTACTCGTAGGGTCAAAGTGGCCTTGTGACGCCGTGGTCGCTGATGGTGAGGGGGTTGGGGGGACATTCCGGCAAGGGGGGTGACCTGCCGGGAAGTTGGCTGAAAACATGCGGGTGTGGATGTGCGAATCGGTCAGTCGTGAGAGGACATCCCGCCGGAAACCTGACATCCGCGCTGGCTTCCGGCCCCGGCGCGCGAGTGCCGGCCCCGGTGCGCGGGCGTCAATCGGTCCTCCGCGGGTACCCGGGCGGCATTCCGCTCCGTCTGCTCGGACTGGCGCAGCAGCACCCGGCAGGCAGCCGTGACGGCCGCCAGGCCGAGGGTGGCCACGGCGGCCCCGCCGAAGGAGGTCCCGTAGACGACGAGGACCACGGGGACGAGCAGGCAGCTGAAGGCGGCCCAGCGCACCACGTCACCCGCGGGGTCCTCGTGGGGCCGCCGGGCGGCCTGCACGGACGAGTGAAGAGGAGGGGGCGGCATGTGGACGGACTGCGTCGGCTGAGCGGGCGACTGAGCGGGCTGGACGGGGTGAACCGGATGACCGGGCACGGCGTGCTCCCTGCGGGCTCCCTGGACGGTCGGACTCGTGTCCAACGGCGGGCGGCGCGGCTCGGTCACTGCGCGCACGGGTGGCACCCACCCGATGGGGTGTACCTCGTCACTGGCTGTAGGGGGCAGCGGACATTGCCAAGGAGGCGTGGCTGCGGCATGCTCCCTGGGACGCTCTCCAAGGGCGGCATGACCTGTGCAGCACGGGAGTGTCGCCGTACCCTGGTGGGTATGGGCTTGGGAAGATGCTTCCCGGACAGAGCTCGGTCACACTGAGTTGTCATTTTCTGGAATCGTCCCGATTGAATCGTCGCTTCCGCCTACTGGCGCCCCGTCCGCTTGTCCCTTCCCCTGAGGACCTCTTCGCCGAGACACCCATGGCCGGTCACGAATTCTCCGAACCCGCGGACCGCAAGCGCAAACGCCTCGCCGATCCAGAATCGGCCGACCTGCGCGCGGTGGAACAACCACGTCATCCCTGCGACCCGGCCTTCCGGCACGGGGTCGTGGTGGGCTTCGACGGCTCCACGTCCAGCGAGCGCGCCCTCGCGTACGCGATCGGCATGGCCCGTCGCTCCGGCTCCGGTCTGATCATCGTCCACGTCGCGAACCGGCTGCCCACCACCGTGTGGGCCGGCTGCGAGCCGCCGGTCTTCGTCGACGTGCCGGACCACCGCACCGAGGTGCTGGGGCTGGAGCTGGCCTGCGCGGACTACCTGTCCGAGGTTCCGTGGATCCTCGTCGAGCGGGGCGGGGACATCTGCCACGAGCTGGAGGAGGTCGGCCGGGAGTACTCGGCGGACGCCATCGTGGTCGGCTCCACGCACGGGATCGTCGGCCGGATCTTCGGATCGGTGGCGGGCCGGCTGGCGAAGCGGGCGCAGCGACCGGTCGTTGTCATCCCGTAACCGGCTGTATGTCGATTGTGCGGTTGTGCACCCCCATGTAAGGGGTAGATAAATGCTGCTGGGACGCAGCAAACAACTGCAGATCGAAGGGAGCCCGCCGTGGACAATGGTGTCTCTGCGGGAAGCACGGCCTCGACTTCGACCCTCGGGCACATCGCCCTGGGTCTCACCCTTCTCGCGTTCGGTATCGGATACACCGGCATCATCGACGGTGTGACCGTGGCCAACTCCGTGTCGCTCGCGACGTTCCTCGGCGGACTCGCCCTGTTCGTCGTCGGAGTCATGGAGTACCGGGGCGGCAACGGCTTCAACGGCACCGCGTTCGCGGGCATCGGAGCCTTCTGGTTCATCTGGGCCAACGGCGCCGACGGAAAGGTTTCGGCGAACGCGGCCGGACTGTTCCTCGTCCTGTTCGCCATGCTGGCACTGACGTTGACCGCCTCGGCCTCGCGCGGGCTGTTCGGCCAGGGCGTGTACGGCCTGTTCACCCTCTCCCTGCTGCTCCTGGCGATAGGCACCTTCGCCGAGAACGACGGGCTGGCCAAGGCGGCCGGCTGGGTGGCGGCGCTCGCCGGACTGCTGGCCTGGTACGGGGCCACGGCGGCGCTGGCGAGCTGGCCGATGGCGTACAACAAGCGTTCGCGCGGCGCGGTCGCCGCGAGCTGACGCAGCACGCTCCACACGAAAAGGCCCCCGGTGGATCCCCGGGGGCCTTCCTCGTGTGTGCCGTGTGCCGTGTGCGACCTACGACCTACTCGACCGTGACGGACTTCGCCAGGTTGCGCGGCTTGTCGATGTCCCGGCCCATGGCCAGGGCGGTGTGGTACGCCAGCAGCTGCAGCGGGATGCCCATCAGGATCGGGTCCAGCTCGTCCTCGTTCTTGGGCACGAGGATCGTGTGGTCGGCCTTCTCCTGCTTGGTGTGGGCGACCGCCAGGATCCGGCCGCTGCGGGCCTTGATCTCCTCCAGCGCCGCGCGGTTCTTCTCCAGCAGGTCGTCGTCCGGGACGATCGCCACCGTCGGCAGGGAGGGCTCGATGAGGGCGAGCGGACCGTGCTTGAGCTCGGAGGCCGGGTAGGCCTCGGCGTGGATGTAGGAGATCTCCTTGAGCTTCAGGGAGGCCTCCAGGGCCACCGGGTAGCCCCGGACGCGGCCGATGAACATCATCGACTTGGCCTCGGCGTACTCCGCGGCCAGCTTCTTGATGTCCTCTTCGCCGTCCAGGATCTCCTGGATCTGCGCGGGCAGCTTGCGCAGGCCGTCGATGATCCGCTTGCCGTCGGTGACGGACAGGTCGCGGATGCGGCCCAGGTGCACGGCGAGCAGCGCGAAGGCCACGACCGTGTTGGTGAAGCACTTGGTGGAGACGACGCAGACCTCGGGGCCGGCGTGCACGTACACGCCGCCGTCGGCGGCGCGGGCGATCGCGGAGCCGACCACGTTGACCACGCCGAGGACGCGGGCGCCCTTGCGCTTGAGCTCCTGCACGGCCGCGAGCACGTCGTACGTCTCACCGGACTGGGAGACCGCGATGTAGAGGGTGTCGGGGTCCACGACCGGGTTGCGGTAGCGGAACTCCGAGGCCGGCTCGGCGTCGGCGGGGATGCGGGCCAGGCTCTCGATGAGGCCCGCACCGATCATGCCGGCGTGGTACGAGGTGCCGCAGCCCAGGATCTTGACGCGGCGGATGCCGCGCGCCTCGCGCGGGTCCAGGTTCAGGCCGCCGAGGTGGACGGTGCTGAAGCGGTCGTCGATCCGGCCGCGCAGGACGCGGTCGACCGCGTCGGCCTGCTCGGAGATCTCCTTGTGCATGTACGTGTCGTGGCCGCCCATGTCGTAGGAGGCGGCCTCCCACTCCACGGTCTCGGGCGTGGCGGTGGTCGTCGTACCGGAGGTGGTGTAGGTCCGGAAGTCGTCGGCCTTCAGGGTGGCCATCTCGCCGTCGTCGAGGGTGACGATCTGGCGGGTGTGGGAGACGAGCGCGGCGATGTCCGAGGCGACGAACATCTCCTTCTCGCCGATGCCGAGGACGACCGGGGAGCCGTTGCGGGCCACGACGATGCGGTCGGCGAAGTCGGCGTGCATGACGGCGATGCCGTACGTGCCCTCGACTACCTTGAGCGCCTCGCGGACCTTCTCCTCCAGGGTGTCGGCCTGGGCGCGGGCGATGAGGTGGACGAGCACCTCGGTGTCGGTCTCCGAGAGGAAGACGACCCCGTCGGCCTCCAGCTTGGCGCGCAGCTCGGAGGCGTTGTCGACGATGCCGTTGTGGACGACGGCGACCTTGTTGTCGGCGTCCAGGTGCGGGTGGGAGTTGAGGTCGCTCGGGGCGCCGTGGGTGGCCCAGCGGGTGTGGGCGATGCCGGTGGTGCCGGCGAAGCGCTTGGGGACCCGGGACTCCAGCTCGCGCACGCGGCCCTTGGCCTTGACGACCTTCAGGGCGGCGGCCTTCGGGCTGTTGACGACGATGCCCGCGGAGTCGTATCCGCGGTACTCCAGTCGCTGCAGCCCCTCCAGCAGCAGCGGTGCCACGTCACGCTTGCCGATGTAACCCACGATTCCGCACATAAGGTCTTTCCCCTCCTGAAGTTCCGTTGTTCCTGCCGCTGCCCCTGCAGCGTCCCGGCGCGCGGCCGGGGGTGGTGCTCAGTCGTTGCTCAGCCGTAGACGATGCGGCGCAGCTGCCGGAGCGACAGCTCCGGCGGTGCGACCGCGCGGTGCGGCAGTTCGCCTGCGATCCGCTCGAAGATGTCCGCGTTGACCGCGCCCCCGGACTGGAGCTCACGGTGGCGCCGGCGGACGAACTCCTCGGTGCTCTCGTCGAAGTACGCGAGGACGTCGAGCACCACTCGGGCGGCTTCGCCCCGCTGGAGCGAGGTGCTGCGCACCAAGTGGTCGACGAGGTCCTCGTGCGACGGGCTGCGGTCGGGCATCCGTTGATATTGGCGGTAGGAGCCGGAGAACGCAAAAATCCTGCCCGGAATCGGGCAGGATCGCGCTGGTCTGGACCAGTGGAGGGGTGAATTCCGGTCCGCGATGCTTAGAAACGACCCAAAATCGCCGCTTTCGCCGTCGTGAACTCCTCGGCCGTGAGGATCCCCGCCTGATGGAGCTCTCCCAGCTCGCGCAGCCGGCGCAGCAGGGCGTCGTGGTCCTCCACCGGGGCGGCGGCCGGGGCCGGAGCGAGGGCCGGAGCGAGGGCCGGAGCGGGCCCCGGCTCGGCTCCCGGCCGGGTACCGGCCGCCCCGGACGGGAGCTCCGGCGAGGAAACGGGCGCCGTCGGGTGCGGCATGCGCACCGCGACCGCCGCCGCGACCAGCGCCATCAGGGGGTCCTTCTTGAAGCCGAACAGCTCCACCGTGTACGGGTCGTACTTCGGCGCCGCGCTCTGGCCGGCGCCGGCCAGGGCGAAGCGGATCCATCCGTTGTCCAGCCCCCGCGACGGGGCCCACTCCACCGACCGCAGGTCCGCGACCCTGAACTCCCGGGGGCCGCCGGAGCGCTTCGCCTCCTCCGTCGTCCAGTTCCACTCCAGGGACACCCGGTCCCCGTCGAAGGCCACCGTCCCGTCGCCCGCGCCGACCGTGATCGGCACCGGCGGACCCGGCAGGAGGAAGGAACCGGCGGGCCCGGCATCCACCTGGTCCAGCAGCAGGGCGTTGCGCACCTCGTCCACGAAGTACTCCGCCACCCCGCCGCGGTCCGGCTCCACGGTCAGCCGGTACGGATCCGAGGCCTCCGGCAGCCGGCCGCCCGTCACCTGGAGCAGCGGGTCGGCGCCGTCACGCAGCCGCAGGCGCAGCCGGCCCAGCTTGCGCCCCGGTTCGTAGGAGATACCGGCCAGCGCGCGCAGCGGGACGAGCACCTCGCCCAGCGTCTGGCGCAGCAGGCCCACCCCCTTGTCGCGGCCCGGCACGATGCGCACCGCGTCCCCGTCGAAGGTCCATGTGCCGTCCTTCTGGATGATTTCCGCCATCCTTGGATTCTTGCATCGGCCCCACGGGCCCGGTTGGCCTATACCTATGCGCATGAGAGTTCCGCGACGCGTCCTCGCCGCCCTCCTCGTCCTCGCCGCCGTCCCCGCGGCCGCCTCCTGCAGCAGCGCCGCCAGGGGGGACGACGCCCGGCCGGGCGACGAGCCGCCCGTCGCGCTCGCGCCCTACCAGCGCCTCCTGCCCGCGCCCGTCTCCGCCCGGGCCGCAGGCCCGGGGTACGCCTTCGGCCCGGGCACCGTCATCCGTACCGGCCTGACCGGCGACGAGGAGGTCCGCAAGGTCGGCGAACTCCTCGCCGAGCAGCTGCGCGGCCCCAGCGGGCTGCCGCTGCCCGTGGTCGACGGAGCGGAGGGCGACGGGATCCGGCTGCGGATCGACGAGGCCACCGAGGACGCGGCGGACGCGGCGGGGGAGGAGGGCTACCGGCTGGAGTCCGGGCCCGGCGGGGTCACCCTCACCGCCCGCACGCCCGCGGGCCTCTTCCACGCCGGCCAGACGCTGCGCCAGCTCCTGCCCGTGTCCGGCCCGGGGACGGTGCCGGGCGGCACGGTCACCGACGCGCCCCGCTTCGCGTACCGCGGGGCGATGGTGGACGTGGCCCGCCACTTCTTCACGGTGGAGCAGGTCAAGAGGTACGTCGACCAGCTCGCGCAGTACAAGGTCAACACCCTGCACCTGCACCTGACCGACGACCAGGGCTGGCGCATCGCGATCGACTCCTGGCCCAGGCTCGCCGAGCACGGGGGCGCGAGCGAGGTCGGCGGCGGCCCCGGCGGGCACTGGACGAAGGACGAGTACCGGGACCTGGTGGCGTACGCCTCGGAGCGGTACGTGGACGTGGTCCCGGAGATCGACATGCCCGGCCACGTCAACGCCGCGCAGGCCGCCTACGCGGAGCTGAACTGCGACGGCAAGGCCCGCGAGCACTACACCGGGATCAAGGTCGGCTTCAGCTCGCTGTGCGTGGGCAAGGAGCGGACCTACGAGTTCATCGACCAGGTGCTGGGAGAGCTCGCGGAACTGACCCCCGGCAAGTACCTGCACATCGGCGGCGACGAGGCGCACTCCACGCCCGCGGCGGACTACGCGGCCTTCATGGACCGGGCGCAGGCGGTCGTGGCGAAGCACGGCAAGAAGGTGGTGGCCTGGCACCAGCTCGCGACGGCCCGCCCGGCCCCCGGCGCGGTCCTCCAGTACTGGGGCCACGACCGCACGGCGGCGGCCGAGAAGGCCGCGGTGACCGCGGCGGCCAAGGCGGGCAGCCCGGTGATCCTGTCCCCGGCGGACCGGCTCTACCTGGACATGAAGTACGACAAGGAGACGAAGCCGGGACTGGCCTGGGCCGGGTACGTACCGGTGCGCCGCGCCTACGACTGGGACCCCGGGACCTACCTGACGGGACTCCCGGAGTCCGCGGTCCTCGGCGTCGAGGCCCCGCTGTGGACGGAGACCATCGCCACGCGCGGCGACTGGGAGCTGATGGCCTTCCCCCGCGTCCTGGGCCTCGCGGAACTGGGCTGGTCCCCGGCGGCCACCCACGACTGGACCGCGTACCGCCTGCGCCTGGCAGCCCAGGCCCCGCGCCTCGACGCCCAGGACATCGGCTACTTCCGCGCACCGGACGTGCCGTGGCAGTAGGGCCGGACCCGGCGGCGTACCGCTAGAGCGCCGCCGTCGGGGTTTCGTCCGGCGCCCGGCCCGCGTAGGCCTCGGCCAGGAGGTCTTCCTCTGTGGCGCCGAGGCGCCAGTAGCCGGTGAAGCGGACCGTGCGGCGGTCCAGGGCGCAGTCCTGGACGAAGTGTCTGCGGACCGCGCGGACCGTTGCGGACTCGCCGGCGATCCAGGCGTACGGGGCTGCGGTGGCGGGCCGTTCGGCGGTGCGGAGGGCGTCCAGGACCCGGTCGGTGCGTTCGTGGCCGGCGCCGGGGTCCCGTACGACCCAGGTGATGTCCGCGCCGGCGGGCGTCGGGAGGTACAGGCGGTCCTCCTCGTGCGGGACCTCGAACCAGGCCCTGACCGGGGTGCCCGCGGGGAGCCGGTCCAGGATCGCGGCGGCCGCGGGCAGGGCGGTCTCGTCGGCGTAGAGGAGGACCGAGTCGGTGGCGGCGGGGGGCTGGAAGCGGACGGACTTGTTCTCCGCGACGGCCGGGCCGATGGCCATGATCCGGCGGCCGGTGACCGCGCGGCCCGCCCAGGCGGAGGCGGGGGAGGAGGCGCCGTGCAGGACGAAGTCGATGTCCACCTCGTCCACGCCGCCGGGGGTCCGGCGCTGTTCGCGGACCGTGTACGAGCGCATCACCGGGCGCTCCTCGTCCGGCATGCCGCGCCAGTCCGCGAACCAGGTGTCCTCGCCCGTGGAGGGCAGCGCCGTGTGCTCGCGGCCGGTGGGCGGCAGGAAGAGGGACAGGCTCTGGTCGTAGCCGCCCGAGCGGAAGTCCGCCAGGGACGGGCCGCCGAAGGTGATCCGGAGGAAGGAGCGGCCGAGGCGGCGCGTGCGGAGCACTTCCAGTGCGAAGAACCGGAAGTGGGGGGTGTCATCGGCGATTTCGGCGGCTTCGGGTGCGGCGTCCGGGGCGGTGGCGGTCATGCGGTCCCCCTGGGAGTCGGGTCGGTGGCGGGCCGGGCGGCCGGTACGGCAGCGGGGCGCTGCGGGCCGGTGGTGGTGCGCCGGATGCGACAGAAGGCCCCGGCGCCTGGGTGAGGTGCCGGGGCCGGGCGGTCAGGGGTCAACTGACCTTCTTGGCGTTCTGGATGGCCTTGGTGAGCTCTTCGACGATCTGCGCGCACTTCTCGTAGGAGTAGATCGGCTCGGTCACGCGCGGGGTGATCTGACCGGCCTTGACGGCCGGCATCTCGGCCCAGGTCGGCTTGGCCTTCAGCTCCTCCGGCTGAAGGGTGCCGGTGCGGTTGTCGAGGAGGACCACGTCCGCCCGGTACTTGCCGGCGTTCTCCCAGCTGAGGCTCTCGAAGAAGCCGCCCTCGACCTTGTCCGGGACGATGAACTCGACGCCGAGCGACTGGAAGTACTTCAGGTCGGCGGCGGTGGCCGGGGTGGAGACGTAGAAGAGGTCGGCGGCGCCGGAACCGACGAGCACCTTGATGCCGGGGTTCGCCTTGGTGGCCTCGCGGAGCTTCGCGGAGGCAGCCTCGAAGCGGGCCTTGGCGTCGACGGTCTTCTTGTCGTTCAGGTCGGCGCCCAGGGACTTCGCGAGGTCCGCGGTGCGGGCCAGGGCCCTGTCCATCGTGGCGTCGCCGCCCACGCCGATCGCGGCGGCCGGGGCCAGCTTCAGGATCTTGTCCTTGGAGGCTTCCGGCAGGTACCAGTAGCTGTCCTTCTCCCAGGTGTTGGTCACCAGGAGGTCGGGCTGCAGGGCGGCGTACTTCTCGACGTTGAACTCGTCGTAGACGTTGCCGAGGATCTCGACCTTGGAGATGTCCATCGAGCCGGCCTGCACGTCGGCCTTGCCGTCGGCGGTCTTCGTCGGGCCGAACACGCCCTTGACGCCGATCCCGTAGTCGTGGAGCGCGGCGGCGGTGCCGGTGAAGGCGACGATGTTCTTCGGCGTGGACTTGGCGGTGACGGCCTTGCCCATGTCGTCCTTGAAGCTCCAGGCCCCCGAGGCCGCGCTCCCCGTGCCCTTGCCGTCCGAACCGTCCTTCGCGGAGTCGCTGCCACCGCAGGCGGTGAGCGCGGCCACCAGGCCGAGGGCGCCGCCTGCCGCGATCAGGCCGCGGCGGGTGAGGAGGGAGGACCGGGACTTGGGCATGGAGATGTCCACTTTCGTGCGTACTGGGTGGCTCGGGCGTTCGATAGGAAGGTTAGCCTAACCTTTCCTGAGACGGTAAAGGGCCCTCCTCGCGGAGGGCCCCGTACCGCACCTGCTGCCGCCGCCGTCAGGCGGAAAGCCCCAGCTCACGGGCGATCAGCATGCGCTGCACCTCGCTCGTGCCCTCGCCGATCTCCAGGATCTTCGAGTCGCGCCACATGCGGGCCACCGGGTACTCGTTCATGAACCCGTACCCGCCGTGGATCTGCGTGGCGTCGCGCGCGTTGTCGACCGCCACCGTCGAGGAGTACAGCTTCGCGATGGCCGCCTCCTTCTTGAAGGGCTCCCCGGCCACGAGCCGGGAGGCCGCGTCGCGCCAGCCGATCCGGGCCATGTGGGCGCGCATCTCCATGTCCGCCAGCTTGAACTGAATGGCCTGGTTGTCGCCGATCGCCTTGCCGAAGGCGTGCCGCTCCTTGGCGTACTTCACCGACTCGTCCACGCAGCCCTGCGCCAGGCCCGTCGCGAGCGCGGAGATGGCCACGCGGCCCTCGTCGAGGATCCGCAGGAACTGGGCGTAGCCGCGGCCCTCCGCGCCGACCAGGTTGGCGAGGGGGACCCGTACGCCGTCGAAGGACAGCTCGCGGGTGTCCGAGGAGTTCCAGCCGACCTTGGAGTAGGGGGCGGCCACCGTGAAGCCGGGGGTGCCCGACGGGACGATGATCGAGGAGATCTCGGGGCGGCCGTCCGCCTTGCGGCCCGTCACGGCGGTGACCGTGACCAGACCGGTGATGTCCGTACCGGAGTTGGTGATGAAGCACTTCGAGCCGTTGATCACCCACTCGTCGCCGTCGCGGACGGCGGTCGTACGGGTGCCACCCGCGTCGGAGCCCGCCCCCGGCTCGGTCAGGCCGAAGGCGCCGAGGATCTCGCCGGAGCACATCCGCGGCAGCCACTGCTGCTTCTGCTCCTCGGTGCCGAACAGGTAGAGCGGCATCGCGCCCAGCGAGACGCCGGCCTCCAGGGTGATGGCGACCGAGGAGTCGACGCGGGCCAGCTCCTCCAGGGCGATGCCGAGGGCGAGGTAGTCGCCGCCCATGCCGCCGTACTCCTCCGGGAAGGGCAGGCCGAACAGGCCCATGCGGCCCATCTCGCGGACGATCTCGTACGGGAACTCGTGCCGCTCGTACAGATCGCCGATCTTGGGCGCCACCACGTCGTGCGCGAACGCCTCTACGGTGCGGCGGAGTTCCTCGTGCTCGGGGGTGAGCCGGTGGTCGAGGGCCATGGTCTTCGTTACTCCTTGTGGGAGAGGGCGCGGACGGTACGGGAGGGGCTCGGGCGCCCCAGCTGCTCGGCCATCCACACGCTCGTGGCGGTGAGGGCGGCCAGATCGACCCCGGTCTCGATGCCGAGGCCGTCGAGCATCCAGACGAGGTCCTCGGTCGCGAGATTGCCGGTGGCGCTCTTGGCGTACGGGCATCCGCCGAGGCCGCCCGCGGAGGCGTCGACGGTGGTCACGCCGTGCTGGAGCGCGGCGAGGGTGTTGGACAGGGCCTGGCCGTAGGTGTCGTGGAAGTGCACGCCGAGCCGGTCGGTGCCGACGCCCGCCTCGTTGAGCGAGGAGAGGAGGGTCTGCACGTGCCCCGGGGTGGCGACGCCGATGGTGTCGCCGAGGCTCAGCTCGTCACAGCCGAGGTCGAGGAGGGCCTTGGCGACGCCGACCACCTGGTGGACCGGGACCGGGCCCTCCCAGGGGTCGCCGAAGCACATGGAGAGGTAGCCGCGGACGTGCGCCCCGTGCTCCTTGGCGCGTGCCACGACCGGCTCGAACATGGCCAGGGACCCTGCGACGGTGCGGTTGAGGTTGCGGGAGGCGAAGGTCTCGGTGGCGGAGCCGAACACGGCGATCCGGGTGGCCCCGAGCGCGAGCGCGCGGTCGAGGCCGCGGTCGTTGGGGACCAGGACCGGCAGCGCGGCCTTCACGTCGGCGAGGAGCGGGAACAGCTCGTCGGCGTCGGCCAGCTGGGGGACCCACCCGGGGTGCACGAAGCTGGTCGCCTCGATGGTGGTGAGCCCGGCGGCGGCCAGCCGGTGCACGAACTCGGCCTTCACGTCGGTCGGGACGGCCGTCTTCTCGTTCTGCAGCCCGTCGCGCGCGCCCACCTCGTGGATCCGGACCCGGGCCGGGAGGCCCTCGTCCGCGAAGCTCATCGGAAGCCCGTTCATGCGTCCTTCTCCTCCTCGTCCGGGGTGACCACGGCCAGGACCTGGTCCATGGCGACCGTGGTGCCCGGCGTGACGTCGAGTTCGGTGACGGTGCCGGCGTGCGGGGCGGAGATGACGTGCTCCATCTTCATGGCCTCGACGACGAGCAGGCTCTGGCCGGCGGCCACCTCGTCGCCGACGGCGACCTTGACGACGGTGACGGTGCCGGGCATCGGGGCCGCGAGGGTGTTGGCGCCGCCGCGGCCCGCGCCGCGGAGGTTGGCCTCGACCGGGTCGTGTGCCTGTACGTGCCAGGAGTCGCCGTCGCGGCCGAGCCAGGTCCCCTCCGGGGAGGTGGCGTGGCTGAAGCGGTGGGTGACCCCGTCGAGTTCCACCGTGAGGTGGGTGGGGCTGAGCGCAACGATCCGGCCCCGGGCCGGGGTGGGGGGGGGGGGGGGGGTGGTGGGCTCGGCGCGCCCGCGCGCACGGCGGCCGGGTGCGGTGGGGAGGG
>NZ_JBHXKA010000008.1:0-38628 GCF_042722885.1 Streptomyces sp. NPDC058401 | reverse complement strand
CGTTCCGGCGGCACGGCATTCCCTTCATCGTCGTCGACCCCGCGCCTCAAACGCCGGCGGGGCTGGATTTGGCTGGGCTCCGCCGTCGGGTGCGGGATTGGGTCGGGCTCCGCCCTCGGGTGCGGGCTCGTTCGTGGTCAGGAGGAGTTCCGTGGCCGGGCCCGTGCCGGACGGGCGGGTGCGGAGCGTTACCGGGTCCTGGCCCGGGAGGCGGAAGTGGTGGACCGTCCAGGCGGGGGTGCCGCCGAGGCGCCAGCCGGTGGCGGCGTCGAACGGGTCGACCCAGCCCTTCGGCCCGTCCTGCGCGGAGCCGCGGTTCGCCAGCAGCGCGGCCGCCGCGTACACCTCGTCGGGGACCCCGTCGGGGAGGAGCTGGGACAGGTCCCGCTCGACCAGGCCCGTGTCCAGGTCCCCGGACACCACGTCCGGGTGGGCCAGCAGGCGGCGCAGGAAGCCCGTGTTGGTCTGGACGCCCAGGATCACGGTGTCCGCGAGGGCGCCACGCAGTACGCGGAGCGCTGCCGCGCGGTCGGGACCGTAGGCGATGACCTTCGACAGCATCGGGTCGTAGGTGGACCCGGTGTCGACGCCCGCCGCGAGGCCGGAGTCGGTGCGGACGGGGCCGCCGGACGGTTCCGACAGGGCCAGCACCATGCCGCCGGAGGGCAGGAAGCCCCGCGCCGGGTCTTCCGCGCAGACGCGGGCTTCGATGGCGTGCCCGGTCAGCCGGACTTCCGACTGGCCGAAGCCCAGCTCCGCGCCGGCCGCGACCCGGAGCTGCTGCTCCACCAGGTCCAGGCCGGTGATCAGCTCGGTCACCGGGTGCTCCACCTGGAGCCGGGTGTTCATCTCCATGAAGAAGTACGAGGAGGGGTCCCCGCCCGGGACGATGAACTCCACCGTGCCCGCGCCGACGTACCCGCAGGACCGCGCCGCCTCCACCGCCGCCGCGCCCATCGAGGCCCGCAGCTCCGGCGTCAGCAGGACCGAGGGCGCCTCCTCGATCACCTTCTGGTGGCGCCGCTGGAGGGAGCACTCGCGCTCCCCGAGGTGGACCACGTTGCCGTGCGCGTCCGCCAGGACCTGGATCTCGATGTGCCGGGGCCGGTCCACCCAGCGCTCCACGAGCAGGGTGTCGTCGCCGAAGGAGGACTTCGCCTCGCGCCGGGCCGCCGCGATCTCCTCGCCGAGCAGTGCGGAGTCCCGTACCAGCCGCATGCCCTTGCCGCCGCCGCCCGCCGAGGGCTTCAGCAGCACCGGCATGCCGATCTCCTCGGCGGCGGCGACCAGTTCGGCGTCCGACAGCCCGCTGCCCGAGGAGCCGGGGACCACGGGCACGCCCGCGGCCTTGACGGTCTCCTTGGCGCGGATCTTGTCGCCCATCAGGGAGATCGCGGAGGCCGGCGGCCCGATGAAGGCGAGGCCCGCGTCCGCGCACGCCGCCGCGAAGGCCGCGTTCTCGGCGAGGAAGCCGTAGCCCGGGTGGACGGCCTCGGCGCCCGTCCGCCGTGCGGCGTCGAGCAGCCGCTCCACCGACAGGTAGCTCTCGGCGGCCGCCGCCGGGCCGATCCGGACGGCCGTGTCGGCCTCCCGTACGTGCCGGGCGTCCGCGTCCGCGTCGCTGAAGACGGCCACGGAACGGATGCCGAGCTCCCGCAGGGTGCGGATGACACGGACCGCGATCTCGCCCCGGTTCGCGACCAGAACAGTGCTGAACATCAGTGAGGTCCTCACGTCACATGCGGAAGATGCCGAAGCCCGAGTCGCCCAGAGGAGCGTTCGCGCACGCGGTCAGGGCCAGTCCCAGCACCTGCCGGGTCTCCATCGGGTCGATGACCCCGTCGTCCCACAGCCGCGCCGTGGCGTAGTAGGCGTTGCCCTGTTCCTCGTACTGCGCCCGGACCGGGGCCTTGAAGGCCTCCTCGTCCTCGGCCGGCCACTCCTGGCCCGCGCCCTCGATCTGGTCGCGCTTGACCGTCGCCAGGACCGAAGCCGCCTGCTCGCCGCCCATCACGGAGATCTTGGCGTTGGGCCACATCCACAGGAAGCGGGGGCTGTACGCCCGCCCGCACATCGAGTAGTTGCCCGCGCCGTACGAGCCGCCGACCACCACCGTGAGCTTGGGGACCCGGGTGCAGGCCACGGCCGTGACCATCTTGGCGCCGTGCTTGGCGATGCCGCCCGCCTCGTAGTCCCGGCCGACCATGAAGCCGGAGATGTTCTGGAGGAAGAGCAGCGGGATGCCGCGCTGGTCGCACAGCTCGATGAAGTGCGCGCCCTTCTGGGCGGATTCGGAGAACAGGATGCCGTTGTTGGCGACGATCCCGACCGGGTGGCCGTGGATCCGGGCGAAGCCGGTGACCAGGGTCTGCCCGAACTCCGACTTGAACTCCTGGAAGCGGGAGCCGTCCACGATCCGGGCGATGATCTCGCGGGCGTCGTAGGGGGTCCGGGAGTCGACGGGGACCGCGCCGTACAGCCCGTACGGGTCCACCTTGGGCTCCTCGGGAGCCTCGACCGACCAGGGCAGGGCCCCGCGCTCGGGCAGGGTCGCCACGATGTTCCGTACGATCCGCAGCGCGTGGGCGTCGTCCTCCGCGAGGTGGTCGGTGACCCCGGAGACCCGGGAGTGGACCTCGCCGCCGCCCAGCTCCTCGGCCGTGACCACCTCGCCGGTGGCGGCCTTCACCAGCGGCGGGCCGCCGAGGAAGATCGTGCCCTGGCCGCGGACGATGACGGCCTCGTCGCTCATCGCCGGGACGTACGCGCCGCCCGCCGTGCAGGAGCCGAGGACGGCGGCGATCTGCGGGATGCCGGCCCCCGACATGCGGGCCTGGTTGTAGAAGATGCGGCCGAAGTGGTCCCGGTCGGGGAAGACCTCGTCCTGCATGGGGAGGAAGGCGCCGCCCGAGTCGACCAGGTAGAGGCAGGGGAGACGGTTCTCCAGGGCCACTTCCTGGGCGCGCAGGTGCTTCTTCACGGTCATCGGGTAGTACGTGCCGCCCTTGACGGTGGCGTCGTTCGCGACGATGACGCACTCGCGGCCGCTGACCCGGCCGATGCCGGCGATCACCCCGGCGGCCGGGGCCGCGCCCCCGTACATGCCCTCGGCGGCCAGCGGGGCCAGCTCCAGGAAGGGGGATCCGGGGTCGAGGAGGGCGTCCACGCGGTCGCGCGGCAGCAGCTTCCCGCGGGCGGTGTGGCGGGCGCGGGCCTTCTCGCCGCCGCCGAGCCGGGCCGCCTCCAGCCGGGCCCGCAGGCCCTCGGAGAGCTCGCGGTGGGCGGCCTCGTTGGCCCGCCAGGCATCGGACGCCGGGTCGGCGGCGCTCGTCAGCACTGGTGCCTGCTGCATCGGTCGAGCTCCCTTGCTCGGTGCGCTCTGCTTCACTCGGTTAATGAGCGTTAACGCATGTGGGACTTAGGTTAACGACCGCTAACGGCCCTGTCTAGAATGGATTCCCATGAGCACCAGAGCGGCCGCCCCGACCCGGCGTGAGCAGATCCTCGGCGAGGCTGCGCGCCTCTTCGCCGAGCGCGGTTTCCACGGCGTGGGCGTGGACGAGATAGGGGCCGCGGTGGGCATCAGCGGCCCCGGCCTGTACCGGCATTTCGCGGGCAAGGACGCGATGCTCGCCGAGCTGCTCGTCGGCATCAGCGAACGGCTGCTCACGGGCGGCCGCCGCCGGGTGGAGGAGGCCGCCGGTGACCCGTCCGGAGTACTGGCCTCCCTCATCGACGGCCACATCGACTTCGCGCTCGACGACCGGGCGCTGATCACCCTCCACGACCGGGAGCTGGACCGGCTGCGCGAGGCCGACCGCAAGCTCGTACGGCAGCTCCAGCGCAAGTACGTCGAGCTGTGGGTCGACGTCGTACGGGAGCTGCACCCCGAGGTGGGCGAGGCGGAGGTACGCGTCTCCGTGCACGCGGTCTTCGGCCTGCTCAACTCCACCCCGCACCTCGCGGCGCTCGGCCGGGACGCGACGGAGTCCCTGCTGCGGCGGCTCGCGAACGGTGCCTTCGGGGCGCTGTCGGGATGACCGGACGCGTCCGCAGGTCGGGATGGACGGGACGGCTCCGGGTGCTCGGCGGCAGAATGGGCCGCATGCCGAAGCCGATAGAGACGCCTGTGCCCAGCCGAGCCGAACTCATCGACCACCTGGTCCGGACGCGGATCGCGGGGGACGTCGCCACACCGCGCGACAACAACCTCTCCCACTACCGCAAGCTCGCCAACGGCGACCGGCACTACTGGCTGGGCCTGGAGCTGGGCGACCGCTGGACGGACGAGCAGGACGTGCTCGCGGTGATGGCCGAGCGCTGCGGAGTCGTGGACGACCCCGCGCACCGCGTCGGCCAGGACACCATCGACCCCGAACTCACCGTGGCCGCCCTGGACCGGATGGCCGCGCGGCTGCGCAAGGCCGCCCTGGACCGGCAGAGCGTGCTGCTGGCGACGGGGCACCCGGGCGGGCTGCTGGACGTGCACCGGGCCACGGCCGACGCGCTGCGCGCCGCGGGCTGCGAGATCGTGGTGATCCCGCCGGGGCTGGTCGCCGACGAGGGCTCGGTGTGGCAGTTCGCGGACGTCGCGGTCCTGGAGCGGGGCGCGACGCTGTGGCACACGCACTCCCCGGAGCCGATGGCGGCGATCCTGGACGCGCTGGCGGCCCACGGCCGCCCCCAGCCCGACCTGGTCCTCGCCGACCACGGCTGGGCGGGCTGCGCGGCGCAGCGGGGGCTGGACGCGGTGGGCTACGCCGACTGCAACGACCCGGCGCTGTTCCTGGCCGAGGCCGAAGGCACCCTCCAGGTGGCGGTCCCGCTGGACGACCACGTCCGCGACCCCCGCTTCTACGACCCGATGGTCGCCTACCTGCTGGCGGCGGCGGGCCTGCTGTAGCCCGGCCGGGGCGCGGCGTCGCGCCCCGGCGGCCGGCCCCGGCTCAGCGGACCCAGCTGCCCGTGAGGGTCTGGACGGCCGAGCCGTCGAGGTCGGCGAGCTTCGGCGCGACGAACTCGGCGGCCCACCGCGAGGTCTGGACGCGGAACGGCGGCCGTTCGGCGGTCAGCGCGGCGATGATCGGCGCCGCGGCCTCCTCGGAGGTCTGGGCGCCGGAGTAGGACTGCGTGGTGCGCTCGATGTAGGCCTTCAGTGCGGGGGCGTACGGGCCCGCCTCGGCGAGCATGGCCGGCACGTCGAGCCCCAGGCTGGTGACGAACTCGCTGGCCACGGCGCCCGGTTCCACGACGGTGACCGCGACGCCGACGGTGGCGGCGACGGGTGCGAGCGATTCCATGAAGCCCTCGACGGCGAACTTGGCGGCGCAGTAGAACTCGTTGAAGGGCTGGCCGACCACCCCGCCGACGCTGGTGACCGTGATGACGCGGCCGCCGCTCGCGCGCAGGTGGGGGAGGGCGGCGCGGGTGAGCTCGACGACACCGAAGTAGTTGACCTCCATGGCGGAGCGCACCGGCTCCATGCCCTGTTGCTCGATGGTGCCCACGGAGCCCGCTCCGGCGTTGTTCACCACCGCGTCGAGGCGGCCGTGCTCGGCCACGACCTCGGCCACGCAGTCGGTGACGGACGCGGCGTCGGTGACGTCGAGGCGCTTCACCTGGACGAGGCCGCCGACGCCGGCCTCCTCGGCGGCCTCGAGCAGGGCGTCGGCGCGGCCGGTGTCGCGCATGGTGGCCACGGTGTGCCAGCCGGCCCCGGCGGCCGCGACGGCGGCGGCGAGCCCGATGCCGGAGGAGGTGCCGGTGATGAGGACGGTCTTGCGGGTGAGGGGCGTCCCGGTGGTCATCTCGGGGGTCATTTCGGGGGTCATCTCGCTGGGCATGAGGGTCTCCAGGGTGCGGTGGACGACACGCCACCCACCTTCTCAGCCGCGGTCAGGTCGCGCGCGTCACGGACTCGGGGCAGCCGGGGCCGGGGCAGCCCGGGTCGGGGTCGGGTCCAGGTAGACACGGCGGATGGCCGGGAAGCGTTCACGGAGCTGCTCCTCGGCGATCTCGCAGGACGCCTCCACCTGCGCCGCGGACGCCAGGTCGTGGAAGTCGATCTTCGCGGCGATCAGCACCTCCGACGGCCCCTGCACCAGCGTGGTCAGCTCCAGCACGCCCTCGATGTGCGGTACGGACAGCAGCTCCTCGCGCACCTGTGCCCGCATCGCCTCCGGCAGCGGCCGTCCGATCAGGTACTGCGCGTTCGAGCGCCCCAGCTCCCACGCCACCCACACCAGCAGTAGCCCGATCAGCAGCGAGGCCACCCCGTCGTACACGCCCGACCCGGTCAGCTGCGCCCCGAGCAGGCCGCCCGCCGCCAGCGCGAGGCCGATCAGGGCGGCCACGTTCTCCAGGAGGACGGCCTTCACCGCCGTGTCCGGGGTGTGCTTCACGTACAGCCCCAGGGGGGCCTGCATCCGGGTCGCCTCGCCCTTGACCTGCCGCCAGGCGACGAGCAGGGAGTAGCCCTCCAGGACGGCGGCGACGGCCAGGATGATGTAGGAGAGGGTCGGATTGCCGGGGTCCTCGCCGTGGACCAGGGTGTGGATGCCGTCGTAGACGGCGAACACAGCGCCGCCGACGAAGGTGGCGATGGAGGCGAGGAGCGCCCAGATGTACCGCTCCGGCCCGTACCCCAGGGGGTGCGCCTCGTCCGCCGGCTTCGCGCTCCGCTTCAGCGCGGCCAGGAGCATCACCTCGGTCACCGTGTCGGCCACCGAGTGCGCCGCCTCGGAGAGCATCGCGCTCGATCCGCTGACGATCCCGCCGAACGCCTTGGCGGCGGCGATGCCGAGGTTCGTGACCACGGCGACGACGACCGTGCCGACGCTCTCGTCCTCGGACGGGCCCTCGCCCCGGCCGTCGGTTCCGCTTCCGCTTCCGTTCACCATCGCATCGCTGCTGGACATGGTGTGACGTTACGTCGGACGGTCGTACTACGCGCGCGGGACGCGCACCACGCCCTCCTGGATGACCGTGACGGCGAGCCTGCCGTCCTGGGTCCAGATCCTGGCCTGGCCCAGGCCCCGGCCGCCGGCGGCCGAGGGGGACTCCTGGTCGTACAGCAGCCATTCGTCGGCGCGGAACGGCCGGTGGAACCACATGGCGTGGTCGAGCGAGGCGCCGACCACGTCGCCGACCGCCCAGCCGCCCTTCCCGTGCGCGAGCAGCACCGAGTCGAGCAGGGTCATGTCGGAGACGTAGGTGGCCAGGCAGGTGTGCAGGAGCGCGTCGTCGCTCTCCAGCTTCCCGGCGGTGCGGAACCACACCTGCGAGCGCGGTTCGACCGGTTCGCCGACGCTGCCCCAGGGCGGGACCGTCGCGTACCGCAGGTCCACGGCTCCGCGCGCCTCGACGAGCCGTTCCACCGTGCCCGGGTCGCGGAAGACCTCCCGGTAGAGCGGGAGGGACTCGGCGGCCGTCGGGAGTGTCTCCGGATCGGGGGCGTCGGGCATCGCGGCCTGGTGGTCGAGGCCCTCCTCGTACGTCTGGAAGGACGCGGAGAGGTGGAAGATCGGCTGGCCGTGCTGGACGGCGACGACGCGGCGCGTGGTGAAGGAGCGGCCGTCGCGGATCCGGTCCACCGAGTACACGATGGGCGCGCCCGGGTCCCCGGCGCGCAGGAAGTACGAGTGGAGCGAGTGCGCGGTGCGGTCCTCGGGCACGGTGCGGCCGGCCGCGACCAGGGCCTGGGCCGCGACCTGGCCGCCGAAGACCCGCGGTACCAGCGCGGAACGACTGGTACCGCGGAAGATGTTCTCCTCGATCTGCTCCAGGTCGAGCAGGTCGAGGAGCGTCGTCAGTGCCTCGTTCATGGGGGAAGGCTAGATGCCTTACAGACCCATCGACTTGGCGATGATGGACTTCATGACCTCGCTGGTGCCGCCGTAGATGCGGTTCACGCGGTTGTCGGCGTACAGGCGGGCGATCGGGTACTCGTTCATGTAGCCGTAGCCGCCGTGCAGCTGGAGGCACTTGTCGATGACGCGGTGCGCGACCTCGGTGCAGAACAGCTTCGCGGAAGCGGCCTCGGCGGCGGTGAGCTCACCGGCGTCCAGGGCCTCCAGCGCGCGGTCGGCGACGGCCTCGGCCGCGTCCACCTCGGCCTGGCAGGCGGCCAGTTCGAACTTGGTGTTCTGGAAGTGCGCGACCGGCTTGCCGAAGACGGTGCGGTCCGTCACGTACTGCTGGGCGAACCGGACGGCGGCCTTGGACTGCGCGTACGCGCCGAAGGCGATGCCCCAGCGCTCGGACGGCAGGTTGGCGCCGAGGTAGTAGAAGCCCTTGTTCTCCTCGCCGAGCAGGTCCTCGACCGGGACCTTCACGTCGACGAACGCCAGCTCGGCGGTGTCGGAGGTGCGCAGGCCGAGCTTGTCGAGCTTGCGGCCGATGGAGTAGCCCTCGGACTTGGTGTCCACGGCGAAGAGGGAGATGCCGAAGCGGCGGTCGTCCTCGCTGGGGGCGGAGGTGCGGGCGCAGACGATCACGCGGTCGGCGTGCACGCCGCCCGTGATGAAGGTCTTGGAGCCGTTGAGGACGTAGTGCGTGCCGTCCTCGGAGAGCTTGGCGCTGGTCTTCATGCCCGCGACGTCGGAGCCGGTGCCCGGCTCGGTCATCGCCAGGGCCCACATCTCCTCGCCGGAGACGAACTTCGGCAGGAAGCGCTTCTTCTGCTCGATGTCGGCCAGCATCTTGATGTAGGGGAGGGCGAGCAGCACGTGCACGCCGGAGCCGCCGAAGTTGACGCCCGCGCGGGAGGTCTCCTCGTAGAGGACGGCCTCGAACTTGTGGGTGTCCAGGCCCGCGCCGCCGAACTCCTCGGGGACGTTGATCCCAAAGATGCCCAGCTCGCCGAGCTTGTAGTAGAACTCGCGCGGGGCCTGGCCGGCCGCGAACCATTCGTCGTAGACCGGGACGACCTCGGCCTCGATGAAGGCGCGGATGGTCTCGCGGAACGCCTCGTGGTCCTCGTTGAACACCGTACGGCGCACGGCCGACTCCCTTCGTCGCGGCAGTCAGCCGCCCAATCTAAGCGCTTGCTCAGATTAAGTTACCGGCGAGTTGGTCGCGCTGTCCAGAGTGAGGTCCGGCACGTCGGCAAGACACCCCGCCCTAGGGACGTACGTAGGCCTGCCGGGAGGCGCAGGTCCAGATCACCGGCTGGGGCCGGTTCTGCGCGTCCAGGGCGGTCCCGCCGACCCGGTCGTCATCGCTCGCGGCGAACGCGACGCTGTAGCCGGCCGGGGTGAGCCCGGGGAGGACGCGCACGGGGCCGTTCCCGGCCAGGTACTGGGCCTGCGCGGCCGGGCGGTCCGCCGGGAGCGGCGGGTCGACGGGGAACGAGGCCAGCCCGACCGCGACCCCGGTGCGGGGGCTGGTGCCGTCGAGGGTGCTCGTGCGGGCGCCGGTGACCATGGCCGGGCGGGAGGCAGGGCTGCCGGGGGTGTTCCAGACGACGGACTCCTCGTGGTGGTCCGGTCCCGCCCCCGTCCAGGTGTAGCCGACGATCCGGCCGCGCTCGTCGATCCCGCTCGCCCTGAACGGCTCGTTCGACCCGGCGCCCGGCGCCAGCACCGAGGCGGCTGCGCTGCGGTCCGCGGGCCAGTACAGGGAGGGTTCGGAGCCGTCCGGCGTGCCGGGGGAGGGCTCGCTCGCGCCGCTGCCGACGACCTCTCCCGCGTTGTTGATGCCGGAGAGCTGGTGGAGCCGGTACCCGGCGGGCGGCTCCAGCTCGCGCAGCAGCCGGCCGCCGCGCCACTCCATGCCGACGGTCCGGTTCCGTACGGGATCCCACACATCGCCGACGACGACCCCGTGGTCGTTGACGCCGCGCGGCGCGCCCCCGCCGGGCAGGACGGTGACGGCACGGTCGCCGGGCCGGTAGCTGAAGGCGATGCTCCCCCCGGGCGTGTTCGCGTAGCCGACCATGAGGCCGTGGCGGTTGACGTCCGTCACCCTGCCGGACCCCGAACCGGCCGGCAGGGGCAGGCGGTGCACGCGGGTCCCGATCCAGTAGACCGGCTCCAGCTGGGACATGCCGACGGCCAGCTGGGGCATCCCCTCCGCGAGGGCGTTGACCTGGGTCCGGCGGACCCACGGGCTCGGGTGCGGATCCTCCGAGACGACGGGCAGCCGCTCCAGGACCCGGAGCGACGGGGTGCAGCGTGCGGCGGCTCCCGGCCGGGCCGCCGGCGCGGGAGCGGCGGCCAGCGTGAGTGCGGCGAGGACGCCCCCCGCGGCCGCGAGGGCGCTGTGTGTCGTTCTCGGTCCCATGGATCCCCCCGGATCTACCTGAAATGCGGGCGTACGGAGCATGCGGAGCGTTCGGAGCATGCGGAGCGTTCTGAGCGTTCGGGCGGAGACATCCTCACCCGGGGGGACGGGGATGAACAGTCATGATCCGGACATTGCGCGCGTGCTGGTTTCAGTGCTGCTGCGGGCCTTGCTCCGCGGGTTCGGCCGCGGCCCCGCGCAGGGCGAACCACAGCTCCATCCTTACGTCCGGGTCGTCCACGTCCCGTGCCAGGAGGGCGGCGGCCCGGGCGACGCGCTGGCGGACGGTGTTGCGGTGGACACCCAGGGCCGCCGCGCTGCGGTCCCAGCTGCCGTGGTGGGCCAGCCAGCCGCGCAGGGTGTCGCGCAGCACGGGGGAGAGGGGACCGAGCAGGGCCTCCGCGTGGGCGCGGGCCTCGGCCGCGCCGACCAGGCCGGCGAAGCCGGGCTCCGTGTGGCGGGCCAGCGGGCTGCGGGCCGCCTCGGCGCGCTCCAGGGCCCGCCCGGCCTGCGCATCGGCCCGGGGCAGGCCCCCGGCCGGGGCCGGGGCGCTGACCCCGAGCCGCCACCCGGGCTGCGGGCCCGGCTCGCGTTCGGTGAGCAGCCGTACGAAGGCCCCGTGCGCGGAGTCCGGGGGCGGGGCGTGCTCGGCCGCGGGGTCCCCGTGCGGGTCCAGCAGTACGGTGCCCAGCGCGGCCGCCAGGCCCCGCGGGTCCCCGGCGCCGCGGGCGTGTACGGCGTACCAGGGCCCGGGGCCCAGCGCCCCGGCCGGATCCCCGCCGAGCAGCAGCCGGGTGAGGGCGGCCTCCGACCCGGCCGGGCGGTGCGCGGTGAGCAGCGTCAGCAGGACGGCCGCCACCGAGGCGATGGTGTGGTCCCCGGGCGCCCGGGAGGGTGTGGCGAGGGCGAGGACCCGGCCGCCGCCGAGGGCGTGGACGCTGAGGCGGAGCCCGCCCGACTCGCCGGTGGCGGTGGCCGCGGAGCCGGATACGACCCGCCGGGCCAGCGCGCCGAGCGCGTCGAGCACCTCGGGGGCGGGCGCCGTTCCGGCGGAGGCGCCGGGGGTGGCGAGGGCGGTCGGGCCGACCGGGCCGGAAAGTCCTGCCGGCCCCGCCTTTCCCGGCGGTCCGGAACGTCCCGCCGGTCCAGCGGGCAACCGCCCGGGTTCCGCCCCGGCGGCACCCGCCCTGATGCCCTGCTCCTGGCGGGCGTCCGGGCCCTCCGGTGCGGTGGGCGCGGGCCCGGCCCCCGTCCCGGTGGATCCGGGGTGAACGGTGCTCGCCCTGGTGGGCGCGGGCCCGGCCCCCGTCCCGGTGGATCCGGGGTGAACGGTGCTCGCCCTGGCGGGCGCGGGCCCGGACCCCGTCCCGGTGCGGCCGGCCCGCAGGGTGCCTGCCCCTGCGCGGGGTGCGGGTCGAACGGTGTTCGCCCCGGCGGTGGGCGCCGGCTCGGATCCCGCTCCTGCGGGTCCTGCCCCCGCGGGCCCCGGAGTGGTGGCCGCCGGGGCGTCCGGCCGGGCGGCGGGGAGGAGCCCCGCCCAGCCGCCCAGGGTCGCCGCCAGGCGGCGCAGCACGGCCGGTACCGGGTCCGGGCGGGCGGCGGCCGCCGCCAGGGACTGCTGGGCCTCGGTCACCCGGCGCAGCTCGGCCGTCCGGGCCTGCTCCATCAGCCGCCAGACGCTCCGGCCGACCGCCGTGAACGGGGTCCCGGGCGGCACCTCGACCAGGGGCAGCCCGTACCGGTCGCAGGCCTCGACCAGGGCCCTCGGCACCGTCTCGTGCACCGGGGTCACCCCGAAGCCGACGGCTCCGACCCCGGCCCGGACCAGCCGCACGACGTACTGCTCGGCGTCGATCGGGCCGCCCGCCGCGTGCCCGGCATCCGCCGGATCGACGTCCGCCGGACCGGCATCCGCCGTACGGATGTCCGCCGCCGCGAGGCCCGCTCCCGCCCCCGCGAGCCCCGGCCCCGCCCCCGCGAGCCCCGCGCCCGCCGTCAGGAGGAGTTCGCCGCCCAGCAGGTACGGGGACGGGTCCGCCATCTCGGAGGCGTGCACCCCGTGCAGTTCGGCCTCGGCGGGCCCGGCGAGCCGGTGCAGCCCCAGCTCGTGGTCGGCGAGCAGCCGGCCGAGCGCGACCGGCGGGGTGGGCGGGGCTTCCATGGATACTCCGTACACATCGGTGGGGCCGGATGGATGAAACGTACACTTCGCCCGTCCGGGGTGTCCGTTTACGCTCGAAGGACCGCACCGCACACACCTCCCCGGAAGGCCCCTCATGAGCACGCAGCCGCGCGGCCCCGTCGACTCCTCCCGCATCCCGCGCTACGCGGGCCCGGCGACCTTCGCCCGGCTGCCCCGCCTCGACGAGGTCGGTGGCAAGGCCGACGTGGCCGTCGTCGGCGTGCCCTTCGACTCCGGGGTCTCGTACCGCCCCGGCGCCCGCTTCGGCGGCAACGCCATCCGCGAGGCCTCCCGCCTGCTGCGCCCGTACAACCCGGCGCAGGACGCCTCCCCGTTCGCGCTCGCCCAGGTCGCCGACGCCGGCGACATCGCGGCGAACCCGTTCAACATCAACGAGGCCGTCGACACCATCGAGGCCGCCGCCGACGAGCTGATCGGCAACGGCTCCCGCCTGATGACCCTCGGCGGCGACCACACCATCGCCCTGCCCCTGCTCCGCTCGGTCGCGAAGAAGCACGGCCCGGTCGCGCTGCTCCACTTCGACGCCCACCTGGACACCTGGGACACCTACTTCGGCGCCGAGTACACGCACGGCACCCCGTTCCGCCGCGCCGTCGAGGAGGGCATCCTCGACACCGAGGCCCTGTCCCACGTGGGCACGCGCGGCCCGCTGTACGGCAAGCAGGACCTGGACGACGACGCCAAGATGGGCTTCGGCATCGTCACCTCGGCCGACGTCTACCGGCGCGGCGCCGACGAGGTCGCGGACCAGCTCCGCCAGCGCATCGGCGACCGTCCGCTGTACATCTCCATCGACATCGACGTGCTCGACCCCGCGCACGCGCCCGGTACGGGCACCCCGGAGGCGGGCGGCATGACCTCCCGCGAACTGCTGGAGATCATCCGCGGACTTTCCTCCTGCAACCTGGTCTCGGCGGACGTCGTCGAGGTCGCCCCGGCGTACGATCACGCGGAGATCACCTCCGTCGCGGCCTCGCACACCGCGTACGAACTGACCACGATCATGAGCCGCCAGATCTCCGCGGCACGCGGCGCCAAGTAGGCGCGGCGCGCGGGCGGGGGCGGCGAACCCGAAGGGCGAGCAAGCGCACGTGACGCACGACCACGACCTGGTACTCCGTCCCACCGAAGCACAGAAGGCGGCCGCGCTCGCGCCACCGCCGGGGCGTACGGGCGGGGACCTGGTCGTGGAGACGCTGCGCTCGCTCGGGGCGACCACCGTCTTCGGCCTGCCCGGCCAGCACGCGCTGGGCCTGTTCGACGCGGTCGGCCGCTCGGACCTGCGCCTCGTGGGCCTGCGTACGGAGAACAACGCCGGGTTCGCCGCCGACGCGTACGGCCGGATGACCGGCGAGGCGGCCCCGCTCCTGCTGTCCACGGGGCCGGGCGCGCTCATGGCGCTCCCCGCCCTGGCCGAGGCGGCGGCGGCGTCCGCGCCCGTCCTGGCGATCTCCTCGCAGGTCCCGACCCCGGGCCTGGGCGGCGGCCGGCGCGGCCACCTGCACGAGCTGCGCGACCAGTCGGCCTCCTTCCGGGACGTGGTCAAGTCCGTGCACACGGCCCGGACCCCCTCCCAGATCCCGTCGGTGATCGCCGAGGCCTGGGAATCGGCGCTGACCGCCCCGCACGGGCCGGTGTGGGTGGAGATCCCGGAGGACGTGGTGCGCGCGGAAACCGTGATCCCGCAGGTCACGGGCATGGACGCGACCCCGCACGAACTGGCCCCGCGCCCCGAGCTGACCGCGCTGGCCGCGCACTGGCTGGAGAACGCCGAGCGTCCGGTGATCATCGCGGGCGGCGGGGTGATCCGCTCGGACGCGGCGGGCAAGCTGAAGCAGCTCGCGGAACGCCTGAACGCCCCCGTCGTCACCACCTTCGGCGGCAAGGGGGCCTTCCCCTGGACCCACCCGCTCTCCCTCCAGTCCTGGCTGGAGGACCGTCACATGACGGACTTCCTGGAGGACGCCGACGTCCTGCTGGTGGTCGGCTCGGGCCTGGGCGAACTGTCCTCGAACTACCACACGTTCTTCCCGGAGGGCCGGGTCGTCCAGATCGAGGCGGACCTCGGCAAGCTGGAGTCCAACCACGCGGGCCTCGGCATCCACGCGGACGCCCGCCTCGCCCTGCAGGCACTCCTCGAAACGGTCGACGAGCGCCCCGACCCGCAGGCCCCCGAGCGCGTCCGCCTGCTCCTCGCCGACATCGCGGCCCGGCTGGCCTCCCAGGACCTGACGCTGGAGCAGCAGCTCCTGACCTCGATCCGCCAGGCCCTCCCGCCCCGCTCCCCGTCCTTCTGGGACATGACGATCCTGTCCTACTGGGCCTGGTCGGCCTTCGACGCCAAGCACCCCAACACCATGCACTCGGCGCAGGGCGCGGGCGGCCTCGGCTACGCCTTCCCGGCGGCCCTCGGCGCGGCCGTGGCCGAGCCGGGCACCCCGGTGCTCGCGGTCTCCGGCGACGGCGGCGCCATGTACTCGATCGCCGACCTGGCCACCGCCCGCCAGCACGGCCTGGACGTCACCTGGCTGATCGTGGACGACGGCGGCTACGGCATCCTGCGCGAGTATGGCTGCGAGACGGGTACGGCCCTGACCCGCCCCGACTTCGTGGCCCTGGCGGCCGCCTTCGACGTCCCGGCGACCGCGACCACCCCGGAATCCCTCCGCGAGGACCTGGCGAAGGCCCTGAAGACTCCGGGCCCTTCGCTGGTGCTGCTTCCGGCAGAGCTGAAGATGTTCGCCCCCACCCACGTCTGAGGCCCCGACCCACGTCCGGGGTTCGCGCGGACCGGGGTTAGGTTGGGCGTCGAACCTCTTCACCGGAACGCCGGCTTCACCAAGGACAGAAGGACGACGTTGACCTACCTGATGACCCGCCGCGTCACCGAAGCCCTCGGCCGTGCGAGTACGACGCCGGCGCAGCTCCCCGTGGTGAAGCCGGGGGCCGGCCGGTGACCGCCGTACCGGCCGCGGCCAAGCGGTCCGTGCTCGCCCTCGTCTGCGTGGTGGCGGCGGCCGGGTGTTCCGCCGCGAAGGAGTCCGAGCCCCCCGCCGCCCACCCCTGCACGATCGCCGATCCGTCGAAGGAACGGGACCTCCTGCGGGAGATCACCAAATCCGCCGGCTTCGACACCCGGATCAACACCACCACCGCGCACATGGTGGACATGCTCAAGGCGGACCTGCGGACCGTGGTGAACGTCGGTGCGACCTCGCCGTGGCTGATGTGCGGGTACGTCCCCGAGCAGGGGAAGGACGCCGGCCGCGTGCAGTTGCAGGTCCGCTGGCAGCCGGTGGACCCCCGGGAGCGCATCCCGGAGGGCAGCCTGCCCTTCGAGGCGAACGGGGCGACCGGCATGACGGACGACACCACGACGCTGCTGCGCGTGCGCTGCGACCTGCCGGGCGACCTCAGCAGCCCGGCCGACATGCCCCTGCTGTCGGTGGAGGGCTCCTTCGGGATCCGTGCCCCCCGGGCGAACATGACCCAGGCGGACCGGGACCGGCAGACCACGTTCACCTATCTCATGGCCCGGCGCGTCACCCAGGCCCTCGGCTGCACGAACAAGCCGCTGGAGCGGCCGCCCGCGGTGAAGGTGCTGCCGCTGCCCTCGCCCTCCCCCTCGCCGTCCCGCAAGTCCTGACCCCGGCGCGGGCGGGTACCGGCCCGCCCGCGCACGGGAGTACGAGTCGCACCCCCCGTGGGACCCGTACGCCCCCGTAGGCCCAGCACCGCGCGCGGAAGCCGCGCAACCCAGTTCGAATTGTTGCGGCGGGATGAAATCCGCCGGTCGGAGCGTTGGCGCTTGCGGCAGGGCAGGACGAACGGGGAGGCAGTACGTGGCTACGGCGACGGCGGAAACGGCGGCTGGAAGCACGCAGGGGTGGGGCAGGCGGCTCGCCGCCTACACCTGGCGGTACAAGACCAATGTGCTGCTGGCCCTCGGGTCCTCGCTCGGCGGCATGGCCGTCATGGCGCTCGTACCGCTCGTCACCAAGGTGATCCTCGACGACGTCATAGGCGACCAGAGCAAGCCCATGACGCCCTGGGCCCTGATGCTCATAGGCGCCGCCGTCCTCGTGTACGTGCTGACCTACATCCGCAGGTACTACGGCGGCCGGCTCGCCCTCGACGTGCAGCACGACCTGCGCACCGACATGTACGCCACCATCGCCCGGCTCGACGGCCGGCGCCAGGACGAGCTGTCCACCGGGCAGGTCGTGGGGCGGGCCACCACCGACCTCCAGCTGATCCAAGGGCTGCTCTTCATGCTGCCCATGACCATCGGCAACTTCCTGCTCTTCGGGATATCCCTCGGCATCATGCTGTGGCTCTCGCCGCTGCTGACCGTGGTCGCGCTGCTCATGGCCCCCGCCCTCTGGTTCATCGCCAAGCGCAGCCGCAAGAAGCTCTTCCCCGCCACCTGGTACGCCCAGAGCCAGGCCGCCGCCGTCGCCGGCGTCGTCGACGGGGCCGTCACCGGCGTCCGCGTCGTCAAGGGCTTCGGCCAGGAGGAGCAGGAGACCGGCAAGCTCCGCGAGGCCGGCCGCCGGCTGTTCGCCGGGCGGATGCGCGGGATCCGGCTGAACTCCCGCTACACCCCCGCCCTGCAGGCCGTACCCGCCCTCGGCCAGGTCGCCATGCTGGCCCTCGGCGGCTGGATGGCCACCAAGGGGCAGGTCACCCTCGGCACCTTCGTCGCCTTCTCCACCTACCTCGCCCAGCTCGTCGGCCCCGTCCGGATGCTCGCCATGGTGCTCACCGTCGGCCAGCAGGCCCGCGCCGGCGTGGAGCGCGTCTTCGAGCTCATCGACACCGAGCCGGTGATCCAGGAGGGCACGAAGGAACTCCCCGCGGACGCGCCCGCCACCGTCGAGTTCGACGACGTGCGGTTCGGGTACGACCCCGGGCGGCCCGTGCTCGACGGGTTCGCCCTGTCGATCGCCGAGGGGGAGACCGTCGCCCTCGTCGGGTCCTCGGGCAGCGGGAAGTCCACCGTGTCGCTGCTGCTGCCGCGCTTCTACGACGCCGACCGCGGCGCCGTCCGCGTCGGCGGCCACGACGTGCGCGAGCTGACCTACGACTCCCTGCGCGACGCCATCGGGCTCGTGCCCGAGGACTCCTTCCTCTTCTCCGACACCATCCGCGCCAACATCGCCTACGGCCACCCCGCCGCCACCGAGGACCAGATCCGGTCCGCCGCCCGCGCCGCCCAGGCCGAAGGGTTCATCGAGGCGCTCCCCGCCGGGTACGACACCACGGTCGGCGAGCAGGGCCTGACCCTCTCCGGCGGCCAGCGCCAGCGCATCGCGCTCGCCCGCGCCATCCTCACCGACCCCCGCCTGCTGCTCCTCGACGACGCCACCTCCGCCGTCGACGCCCGCGTCGAGCACGAGATCCACGAGGCGCTGCGCGCCGTCATGGCCGGCCGCACCACCCTGCTCATCGCCCACCGCCGCTCCACGCTCGCCCTCGCCGACCGGATCGCCGTACTGGACCGCGGGCGGCTCTCCGACGTCGGTACGCACGAGGAGCTGGAGCGCCGCTCCGCCCTGTACCGGCGGCTGCTCACCGACCCGGACGCGCTGGGCGCCGGCTCCCCGCGGACGCCCGAGGCGCCTCCCATGGAGGAGTTCGAGCGCGACATCGAGCGGGACATCGAGTTCGAGGCCGAGATCGACTCCGAGCCGGTCAACGCCAAGCGCCGGGTGGCCGGCGGGATCACCCCCGAGCTCTGGCAGCGTCAGGAGGAGGAGGACGAGAGGACCACCGCCCCCGCGGGGATGTCCGCCACCCCCGAGCTGCTCGCGCAGGTGGCCGCGCTGCCGCCCGCCGACGACACCCCCGACGTGGACGAGACCCGCGCCGCGTCCGCCGAGGACAGCTACAACCTGGGCCGCCTGCTGCGCGGCTTCTGGGCCCCGCTCGCGATATCCCTCGGCCTCGTCGCCCTCGACGCCGGCTCCGGACTGCTCCTGCCGATCCTGATCCGGCACGGCATCGACCAGGGCGTCGAAGCCGCCGCCCTCGGCGCGGTCTGGGCGGCTTCCCTCCTCGCGCTCGGCGTGGTCCTGGCCCAGTGGGCTGCGCAGTTCGCCGAGACCCGGATGACCGGCCGCACCGGCGAACGCGTGCTCTACGCCCTGCGCGTCAAGATCTTCGCCCAGCTCCAGCGCCTCGGCCTCGACTACTACGAGCGCGAGCTGACCGGCAAGATCATGACCCGGATGACCACCGACGTGGACGCCCTGTCCAGCTTCCTGCAGACCGGGCTCGTCACCGCCGTCGTCTCCGTCCTCACCTTCTTCGGCATCCTGGTCGCCCTGCTCGTCCTGGACGTGGAGCTGGCGCTGATCGTCTTCGCCACGCTGCCCCTGCTGATCATCGGCACCGTCTTCTTCCGCCGGAGGTCCGTGGCCGCCTACGAGCTCGCCCGCGACCGGGTCGGACTGGTCAACGCCGACCTCCAGGAGTCGGTGGCCGGACTGCGCATCGTGCAGGCCTTCCGCCGCCAGCGCGCCGGCGCCGTCCGGTTCGCCGAGCGCAGCGACTCGTACCGCGAGGCCCGGGTCCGCGGCCAGTGGCTGATCTCCGTCTACTTCCCCTTCGTCCAGCTGCTGTCCTCCGGGGCGGCCGCCGCCGTGCTGATCGTCGGCGCGGGCCGGGTGGAGGCGGGCACGCTCACCACGGGCGCGCTGGTCGCCTACCTGCTCTACATCGACCTGTTCTTCGCCCCGGTCCAGCAGCTCTCCCAGGTCTTCGACGGCTACCAGCAGGCCACCGTCTCCCTCGGCCGGATCCAGGGCCTGCTGCGCGAACCCACCAGCACCCCCCGCCCCGCCGACCCCCGCCCGGTCCCCGAGCTGCGCGGCGAGATCGCCTTCGAAGCGGTCGACTTCTCGTACGGCACGGCCGAGGAGCGCGGGGCGAAGGAACCGGCGCTCACCGGGATCAGCCTGCGCATCCCCGCCGGGCAGACCGTCGCCTTCGTCGGCGAGACCGGAGCCGGCAAGTCCACGCTGGTCAAGATGGTGGCCCGGTTCTACGATCCGACCTCCGGCCGGGTCACCGCCGACGGGGTGGACCTGCGCGAGCTGGACCTGACCGGCTACCGCCACCGCCTCGGCGTCGTCCCCCAGGAGCCGTACCTCTTCCCGGGGACGGTCCGCGACGCCATCGCCTACGGGCGGCCCGGGGCGAGCGACTCCGAGGTGGAGGCCGCCGCGCACGCGGTCGGCGCCCACGCCATGATCGCCACCCTGGACGGCGGCTACCTGCACACCGTCACCGAGCGCGGCCGCAACCTCTCGGCCGGCCAGCGCCAGCTGATCGCGCTGGCCCGCGCCGAGCTCGTCGACCCCGACGTCCTGCTCCTCGACGAGGCCACCGCCGCCCTGGACCTGGCCACCGAGGCCCTGGTCAACCAGGCCACCGACCGGCTCGCGGGCAAGCGCACCACCCTGGTCGTGGCGCACCGGCTGACCACCGCCGCGCGCGCCGACCGGGTCGTGGTCATGGACCGCGGCCGGGTCGCGGAGGACGGCACCCACGCCGAACTGCTGGCGCGCGGCGGCCGGTACGCCGAGCTGTGGCGCACCTTCGCGGGCGAGGAGGAGCCGGCCGCCGCGGCGTAGCACCGGCGGAGCAGCACGCAGACCGGCGCCCCGGAACATCCGGGGCGCCGGTTTTCGTGTGCCGTGTGCCATGTGGCGTGCAGGGCGGGCCCTACTCCCTCGGGTGGGGGTGGAACGGCCACACCTCTTCGACCGCCCCGCCGGGAGGACCGCAGGGGGCGGCGAAGCACTGCCATTGCGGATGCTCGGGAGCACGGAAGACGGGGCTCTCGGGCCCGCTGTCCCTGCCGATCAGGGAGTCGGGGCCGGTGTGGAGCAGGAGGGTGGAGTCGCTGCCGGTGTCGCCGTCCGCCCTGACCGCGTGCGAGGTCGCGGGGGTGGCGGCGAGCGCGGTCGCCGGCGCGAGCACGCCGCCCGCGACGATGGCCGCCGAGGCGGCGAACAGGACGAGTCGCGGCTTCCTGGAGGCGTGGTTCATGACGGTTCTCCTCTGGTGGGCGAGGCGGATGGGGTCCCTCCCAGTACGCCCCGCCACCCGTGCGGTGTCACGGCCCGACATCCCGTGGCTTGACAGGAGCCGGCTCCCCGGCCGTGCCGCGACAGGCCCTAGAGCTCGCCGAAGAGCAGGTTCCCGGGGGCGTCCTCCTCCGTGCCGGTGTAGTACTCCCGTACCGCGGCGAGGAGTTCGTCCACGGACAGGAACCCGTCGTGGTCCGCGTCGATCCGGGTGAACAGCGCGTCCGTGTCCTCGCGGTTCAGCTCGGTGTCGAAGGCGAGCTGGGCCGCGTGGAACTCCTCCGGGCTGATCCGCCCGTCGCCGTCGGTGTCGACGATCGTGAGGATCGCCTGCACCATCGGGCGGAAGGAGCGGTCGTAGGCGGGCCCGCCCTGCGCGTACAGGCGGGTCATGCCCGTCTTGTACTCCTCGGTCGTGACCTTGCCGTCCCGGTCCACGTCCAGCTCGGTGAACAGGTCCTGCCAGAAGTCGACCAGCCCGCCCATCACCGCGGTCCCCTTGGGGGAGGTCGCCGGCTCGCTGAGGGCCGACAGCAGGCGGGAACCGAGGTCGATGATGTCCTTCTCGTCGATCACCTGGTCCGCGTTGGAGTCCAGGTGGGCGAAGGCACGGTCCAGCTTGCGGTCGAGCAGGTCGTTCGTCATTTCAAGTGCCTTTCACGGCTACGGTGCGGGGTTGCGCGTTCACCTAGCGTAATCTCCTGCGTGATCACGAACTCCCGTTATCCCGCTAGGAAGTTGTGGATGCACTCTTACGAGGTATGGGTCAACGGCGTCGAGGAGCAGGGCACCCGGTGGGTCTACTGGCCACGGGTGGGTCAACTCCTGCGCGAGCCCTTCGCGGTGCTCGGGCTCAAGGCCCGGCTGGAGCGCGGCGAGGACCTGCCGTACGACGACCGGCTGCTGGCCGGCCGCGTCGCGATGTCCGCCCCCGAGCAGGGCCTGCGGGCCCTGGCCGCCGCCCGCGCCGCCCAGCCGGGCTGGGCGGCCGTCCCGCTCGCGGACCGGATGGAGCTGCTGCACGGCATCCACCGGGCCGTCGTCGGGCGGCGCGAGGAGCTGACCGGGCTGCTGGTCGCCGAGGGCCACCCCGTACGGCTGGCCGCCTGGGAGCTGGACTCCGTCACCGCCTCCTTCCACCCCGACTCCGTCGCCGACTTCGCCGCGCGGCTGCGGGAACCCGAGCGCACCTCCGCCGGCCGGCGCACCCGCATGGTCCGCAAGCCGGACGGGGTGGTGTGCCTGAGCCCGCCGCGCAACGCCCCGACCTCCAACTCCTTCTACGGGGCGATGGCGCTGGCCGCGGGCAACAGCCTGGTCGTCAACGCCCCGCCCACCGCGCCGCTGGGCGTCAGCTTCGTCTACCGGGAGATCGTGGCCCCCCTCCTGGAGCGGCTCGGCGCCCCGCCCGGCACCCTGAACGTGCTCTGCACGCACGCCCGCGCCGTGGTGCGCCAGTGGCTGGACAGCCCCGACTGCGACGACCTCGTCTTCTTCGGCGGTTCCGAGCAGGGCCTCAAGCTGGAGCGGGAGTGCGTGGCCGCGGGAAAGAAGCCCGTACTCGAACTGTCCGGCAACGACGGGGTGCTGGTGTGGCGCGACGCCGAGGCCGACCTCGCCGCGCGGGCCCTGTGCGAGCGGTACTACGGCTCCGGGCAGATCTGCATGACCCCGAAGTTCGCCATCGTCCACCCGGAGGTGGCCGACCGGCTGCTGAAGGAGCTGATGGAGCAGGTGCGGGAGATCCGGCCCGGGCCGCCGGAGGATCCGCGCACGGTACTGAGCCCGGTGGTCAAGCGGGCGGAGTTCACCGAGTTCCTCGGCGAGGTGCTGGCGGCCGGCGGGGAGCTGCTGTGCGGCGGGGAGTTCGTCGACGTGGACGACGAGCCCTCGGCGGCCGGACCCTTCATCCGCCCCGCCGTCGTCCGGGTGGACGGGCTGGCCACGGCCGCCCGGCTGCACGCCTTCCGCGAGGAGACCTTCTTCCCGCTGCTGTGCGTGGTCGTGCCCGAGGAGCCCTTCCGGCTGGAGGAGGCCATCGGCTTCCTCAACGCCAACCGCTACGGCCTGCGTAACTCCCTGTGGGCCCAGGACGAGCAGGTCGTCGGGCGGTTCTGCGAGGAGGTGGTCAACGGCGGCATGCTGAAGGTCAACGACTCGCACATCGGCTGCCTGCCCTCGGTCCCGTACAACGGCGGCACGGGAGCCACGGGCGGGATCTTCGGCGAGGCCAACCTGCCCGCCGTGCGCACCACCCACCTCCAGTCGATCGCCGTCGCCACCCTGGTCCGGCCGCGGGAGGCGGTCTTCGACCACGCGGCGGCGTGCGGGAGGGGCCCGGAGGGTTCGGCGGGTCGCACGGGCTGAGTTCTTGTTCCGAGCAACCATTCGGGGTGGTCCGGCGTCGTACGAACGTACGCACGTTGTACGTACGACGGATGGGGACAGGGTGTTGAAGGCGCGAAACCCGCGGAACCCGCGGAGGCGGTGGGCCGCCTGTGCCGGGGTGGCCACCATGACGCTGTGGCTGGCCGCGGCCGGACTGCTGGCCGCGCAGCCGGCCGAGGCGGCGACCGGCGGGTGCGCCGGGAGTCTGGTGCGGACCCTGCCGTTCTCCACGGGGGAGGTGCGCGTCTACAAGACCCGCGACCGGGTCTGCGCGGTGGCGGTCGCCCGGGAGCCCGGTCAGCGGCGGGCGATGTCGGTGAGCATCCAGCCGCGCGGCGGCTTCCCGGTGCGCGATGCGGGGCAGTTCACCCGTTATGCCGGGCCCGTCGTCGCGCATGCGATCAATCGCTGCGTGTATGTAAAGGGGAGCGTGGGCGCCGGATCCGTCGATTCCGGCTGGATCCTTTGCTGATGGAGCGGCCCAACTAGGTCTGTTCAGCCGCGTGTTCCCCCGGCTAGGTTCACGGCGACCGATGTGAACTCATGGGGAGTGTGAATGCGCAAGAAGCTCGGATGGCTGCTGTCGCTCGCGGTGCTGATCGGCACCGTGGGTGCGGCCGGCACCACGGCGCAAGCGGCCACCGCCGCGGAACCGTCCGCCGTCACGGATGCCACCGCCACGGATGCCAAGGCCGCCACGGAAGACATCAAGGACCGGATCCTCGCGATCCCCGGGATGAGCCTGATCGAGGAGAAGCCGTACCCCGGCTACCGCTTCTTCGTCCTGAACTACGAGCAGCCGGTCGACCACCGCGCTCCGTGGAAGGGCACCTTCAAGCAGCGCCTGACCCTGCTGCACAAGGACGTCACGCGGCCCACGGTGTTCTTCACCTCCGGCTACAACGTGAACACCAGCCCGCGCCGCAGCGAGCCGACGACCATAGTCGACGGCAACCAGGTGTCGCTGGAGTACCGATTCTTCACCCCGTCCCGCCCCGACCCCGCCAACTGGGCGAACCTGGACATCTGGCAGGCCGCCAGTGACCAGCACCGCATCTTCACCGCCCTGAAGAAGGTCTACAAGAAGAACTGGCTCGCCACGGGCGGCAGCAAGGGCGGCATGACCGCCACCTACTTCGAGCGCTTCTACCCGCGCGACATGGACGGCGTCGTCGCGTACGTCGCCCCCAACGACGTGGTGAACAAGGAGGACTCGGCCTACGACCGGTTCTTCGCCAAGGTCGGCACCAAGGAGTGCCGCGACAGGCTGAACGCGGTGCAGCGCGAGGCGCTCGTGCGCCGCGCGCCGCTGGAGGCCAAGTACGCGGCCGCCGCCGCCGAGAACGGCTGGACCTTCACCACCGTCGGCAACCTCGACAAGGCCTACGAGGCCGTCGTGCTCGACTACGTGTGGGCCTTCTGGCAGTACAGCCTGCTCGCCGACTGCGCCACCATCCCGGCCGCGGCCACCGCGACCGACCAGGAGATCTGGGACACCATCGACACGATCTCCGGCTTCTCGGCCTACGCCGACCAGGGCCTGGAGACGTACACCCCGTACTACTACCAGGCGGGCACCCAGCTCGGTTCCCCCGACATCAAGCAGCCCCACCTGGGCAACCTGAGCCGCTACGGCTACCAGCCGCCGCGCAGCTTCGTGCCCCGCGACATCCCGATGACCTTCCAGCCGGCCGCGATGCGGGACGTGGACACCTGGGTGAAGAACAACGCGAACCAGATGCTCTTCGTCTACGGACAGAACGACCCGTGGGGTGCCGAACCGTTCCACCTCGGCTACGGGGCCCGCGACAGCTACGTGATGACCGCTCCGGGCGCCAACCACGGGGCCAACGTCGCCAAGCTGATGGACGCCGAGAAGGCGCTGGCCACCGAGAAGATCCTCAAGTGGGCCGGAGTGGCCCCGGCCGCCGCGCCCGGCGCCGCAGCGAAGGCCGCGCCGCTGGCGAAGCCGGACGCGCAGCTCGACCAGCGCGACATCGAGCGCGAGCCGATGCTGCGCCCGTAGCTCCGCAGGAGGACCCGGCAGTGGGCCGCGGGAGGGCTGCGGGGACTACCCGTACGCCAGCCCGTGGCCCAGCGGGTAGCGGCCCGGCACCGGGACGGGCAGCCGCCCGGTGGGCCGTACGGTCCCGGTGAGCACCCGGGCCGCCGCCCGCAGCTCCGCGTCCGACCAGGTGTACGTGGCCAGTTCGGCCGCGCAGGCCGGCAGCCGGGCCGGGTCGTAGGGATTGCGGATCGCGACCAGGACCACCGGCACCCCGGTGGCCAGCAGCCCCGTGACCAGCTCGCGCTGCGGGCTCTCGCCCTCGGGGACGTTGTACGTGCACACCAGCACGGCCGCGTTGCCGGGGGCGGCCGCCACCGCGCGGCCGGGCGGCAGGGCCGTGGCCCGGCAGCCCAGCGCGGACAGCTCCCGGGCCAGTACCGCGGTGGGGGGTCCCGTCGTACCCGTGGGGGAGAGCGGGTCGGCCCCGGTGACCAGGAGCAGCGGCCGGTCCGCCGGATCCAGCGGCAGCAGCCCCACCGGATTGGCCAGCAGGGTCGTCGTACGGTCCGCGATCTCCCCGGCGGCCGCCAGGTGGGCGGGGGTGCCGACCGTCGCGTCCACCGCGTCCATCGCCCGGGCCGGGTCCGTGCTCGTCGCGTCCCGCGCCGCCGCGTCGAACAGGCCCCGGCGGGCCTTCAGTTCCAGGATCCGCAGCACCGACTCCTCGATCCGGGCCCGGGTCAGCTCGCCCGACTCCACGGCCGCCAGCACGCTGCGGACGGCCAGCCCCAGGTCCGGCGGGTTCAGCAGCTGGTCGCAGCCCGCCTTCAGGGCCAGCACCGGGACCCGGTCGTCCCCGTACTTCTGGCGGACCCCGGCCATGTCGAGGGCGTCGGTCACCACCACCCCGCGGAAGCCGAGGCGTTCGCGCAGGATCCCGGTGACGATCGGCCGCGAGAGGGTCGCCGGATCACCCGAGGGGTCGAGCGCGGGGAAGACGATGTGCGCCGTCATCACCACGTCGACGCCCGCCTCCACGGCCGCCCGGAACGGCGGCTCGTCCAGCTCCTCCCACCGCTCCCGGGTGTGGGTCATCAGCGGCAGCCCCACGTGGCTGTCCGTGCCGGTGTCCCCGTGCCCCGGGAAGTGCTTCGCCGTGGCGGCCACCCCGGCCCCCTGGTAGCCGCGGACCTGGGCCGCGACCAGGGCCGCCACCGCCTGCGGGTCGGCGCCGAAGGACCGTACGCCGATGACCGGGTTGGCGGGATCCACGTTGACGTCGGCCACCGGGGCGTAGTTGTGCCGGATGCCCATGGCGGCCAGCTCGGCGCCCGCGATGCGCGCGGCCCGGCGGGCCTCGGCGGTGGAACCGCCGGCCCCCTGGGCCAGGGCTCCCAGCGCCATGGCCCCGGGGAGCAGGGTCGCGGGCCGGCCCACGCGGGCCACTGCGCCGTGCTCCTGGTCGATGGAGAGCAGCAGCGGGACGCCCGCGACCCCGTCCACGGGGGCCGTGGCCGCCCGCTGGAGCCCGGCCGACAGCTCGGCGATCTGGCGCGGGGAGCGGGTGTTGTGCGCCCAGCCGAAGTAGACGATTCCGCCGAGGTGGTAGCGGGCGACCAGCTCGGCGGGGGTGCGCACCCCGAACGCCTGCTGGTTGAGCGCCGCGTCCTCGGCGTCGGGCGCGGTCGCCGCGTGCCCGTACACCCGCGACACGAAGAGCTGCCCGACCAGTTGGGCCAGGCCCATCCGCTCCACCGTCTCGCGCGGCCGGACCCGGGGGGCGGCGGAGCGCCCCGGCGGGCGGTCGCCCGGCCGGGAGTCGTCGGGGGCCGGTCCGGCCGGCTCCCGGGCGGAGCCCACCGCGGCGGACGCGGCCCCCGCGGCGGTGACGGCGGCGACGGCGGCCACGGTGAGCAGGGTCCGGCGGGAGGCGTGGTTCGGCACGCGCCGGACGCTACTGCGGGGCGGGGCCTTCGGGGCGGGGGACACTCGCGGAGTCCCCCGGACGGGGGGCGACCCGGGGCCAGTGTTCGCGCAGGGTCCGTACGGCCTCGGTGATCGCGGGCCGCCGGGCGGCCCCGGTCCGCCACAGGGCGTACAACCGGCGTACGGGGCCCGGCTCCAGCGGTACGGCCACCGCGCCGGGCGGCAGCGTCCCGGTGCCCAGCCGCGGTACGACGGCCACCCCGAGCCCGGCGGCGACCAGCGAGACGATGGTGTGGTTCTCCTCGGCGACGTGCGTGATGTCGGGCTCGAACCCGGCCGTGCGCAGGGTCCGTACGAGCCAGTCGTGGCAGACCCGGCCGGGCGGCTGGCACACCCAGCGCTGACCGCCCAGGTCGGAGCGGTGGATGACCTCGCGGGAGGTGAAGGGGTGCCCGGCGGGCACCACCAGGTCGCAGCGGTCGTCCCCGATCACCGCCTGCTCCACGCCCTCGGGGGCGGGCAGCGGGGCGATGTCCCAGTCGTGGGTGACCGCCAGGTCGGTGACCCCGCGCGAGACCAGGTCCATCGACAGGTGCGGGTTGATCTCCGTGAGCCGTACTTCCAGCGCCGGGTGACGGTGGGCCAGGTCCGCGAGGACCCCGGGGAGCAGGCCGCGGGCGGCCGAGGCGAAGGCGGCGACCCGCAGCCGGCCGACGGGCTGGCCGCGGGACTCCTCCAGCGCGGTCTCGGCCTGCTCCGAGATGTCCATCAGCTGCTGGGCCGTCGCGGCCAGCAGTTTGGCCTCCTCGGTGAGGGCGACCCCGCGGCCGTGGCGTTCGAGCAGGGTGGTTCGGGTCTCCCGTTCCAGCTTGGCGATCTGCTGGGAGACGGCGGAGGGGGTGTACCCGAGGGCGGCCGCGGCGGCGCCGACCGAGCCGTGGACGGAGACGGCGTGCAGGGCGCGGAGCCGGGAAAGGTCGAGCATGCCAGGCAGCTTAGGGGGCGGTTGGCACGGCTGGATGAAGCAACGCTACATCCGACCCTGAAGACATCTGCGCTAGTGCTAAATGGTTGAGGAGCGGATGCTCGGAGCATGCGACCCATTCACACCGCCCTCGCGGTTCTCGTAGCCGCGGTCTGGGGTTTCAACTTCGTCGTCATCGAGTTCGGGCTCGGATCGTTCCCGCCGCTGCTGCTGTCCGCCCTGCGCTTCCTGGTCGCGGCCCTGCCGGCGGTGTTCTTCGTCGGGCGGCCCAAGGTGGCATGGAAGTGGATCATCGCGGTCGGGGTGGTCCTCGGCATCGCGAAGTTCGGCCTGCTGTTCTCCGGGATGGCCAACGGGATGCCCGCCGGGCTGTCCTCGCTGGTGCTCCAGGCGCAGGCGGTGTTCACGGCCGTGTTCGCGGCCGTCGTCCTCAAGGAGCGGCCGGGCCGGCTGCGGATCGCGGGCATGGCCGTGGCCTTCACGGGCATCGCCGTGGCCGCCGTCGACGAGGGCGCCTCCGGGCCGGTGCTGGGCTTCACGATGGTGATCGCGGCCGCCGCGTGCTGGGGCGTGTCCAACGTGCTGACCCGCAAGGCGTCCCCGCCCGACGCGCTCAACTTCATGGTGTGGGTGAGCGTGGTGCCGGTGCTCCCGCTGGCCGGACTGTCGCTGCTGATCGAGGGCCCCGAGCGGGACCTGGCGGCACTGCGCGGGCTCGACTGGAGCGGGGTCGGGGTCATCGTGTACCTCGCCTGGATCACCACGGTGTTCGGCTTCGGGGCGTGGGGGTTCCTGCTGCGCACCTATCCCGCCTCCTCGGTGGCGCCCTTCTCGCTGCTGGTACCGGTCTTCGGGATGAGCTCGGCGGCCCTGGTGCTGGGGGAGCAAGTGAGCGGGCTGCGCTGGGTGGCGGCCGTCCTGCTGGTCGGCGGGGTGGCGGTGACCTCGCTGGTCCCCTCGAAGCCCCGGCCGGTGGCGGCGCGGCCGGCGGACGGGCCGGAGCCCGCGCTGGTGGCCGCGCCCGAGGCCGGGGGCGATGCCCCGGTGGTGGCCGTGTCCGGCGCCGCCGTGGAGGTTCCGCTTCCGGCAGCGGGCGGCCGCTAGCCGCCGCCCGCTCCGGCTCCCGGCAGGTCAGACGCCGTTGAAGGGCTCCTTCGCCAGCAGGTATCCGGCGTGGAGCCGGTTGCGGGCGCCGATGCTCTTCATGATGTTCGCAATGTGACGTTGACAATTGCGCAAAGAAATACCGACCACGTGGGCTATTCTGTTGTCCGATTCGCCCTGAATGAGCAGCGAAACGATGGTCTGCTGAATGTCGGAGGTAATCGCGGCCCGCGCCGATTGATCGTTTTCCGAGGTGAATTTCTCGGCCGCGCTCCAGGCCCTCTCGAAGGCCTCCGACAGGAACGAGACAAGGTGGCTATTTCTCGATACCGCCGCCCCGTGCGATCCGTCGGCGAGCGGGATGATCGCCACTTCCTTGTCGAAGATGATGCAGCGCGGAAAACCGCCGGCGAGCGTGCACACTTCCGCGCCGAGCGGTGTCACCCGCCCCACGAAGGACGCCGTGGCCGGGCTGAACCGGGCCGTGTGCTGGTAGAGGGTCCGCATGCGCACCCCCCGTCCCAGCAGGCGTTCGGTCCGCTCCAGGCTCTCGGCGAGCACCTCCTCGTCCCGGGCGCCGCCCGGCTGGGAGGTGAGCACCTCGGTGCGGCTGCCGTCCGCGAGCCCGGCGATGAGTTTGCGCACGTCGCCCAGGCCCGGTACGACCTCCAGTGAGGTGTCGTCCTGGACGTCGGCGGTCCTCATCGTCAACTCGTCTAACTCGCCGCGCAGTTGATCAATGAAGGTCTGGGTCTCGTTCAGGCTGTGCTGCGCCGGATTGAGGACCTTGATGCGCGCGTGCTCCACGGGGTACGGGGTGTAGATGCCCGTCACGGGGCACATGCTCAGCAGCCCCAGATCGTCGAGCGCGTCCGCCGCCTCCTGCACCTGCGCGGCGCTCATGTCCAGAGCCAGGGCCGCTGTTTCGCACGTTGTACCCGGTGTTCGGGTGACGAACCGGTAGAGACGGTCCCCGGCGTGGGTGAGCCGGGGCACTGTAAAAGGATGGACTTGTCTGATTGAGTTCAATTCATCCCCCTGTCATGTTTTCGCCAGCGGCAACATGATCCCAGAAAGGGATGGCTCCGGATGTCGTCGAACGGACAGGATGATGCCGAAGCTGATCCGGACCGCAAGACATCTTGAGGGGCAGGCAAGCATGCCACGTATAGCGAGTTTCCTCATCGCCATTGCGGCAACTTTCGCCGTGACCGTCTTCCTCGCCCCGTCGACGAGTGGTGCGGCGAACCTCGCCGGCGCCACTGGTCCGGGTCAGGTAGTCAACGATCTCGGCTGGGGATGAGATGCCTCGTAGTAAGTCGTACAACACGTACTCCAACCTGCAGCGCCCTGAGTTCCGCAAGCGCGTCGACGAGCTCCTGCTGAAGTTCGAGCGGGACTTCTACGAGCGCAGCGCGGGCGCCGACGGGATGCTCGACAAGGAGAAGTTCGACCTCGAGCTGTACAAGCGGCACAACGTCGAGACGATGATCCGGATCGGCCTCAAGCGTGCCGTCGACCCGCTCATCGCCAACTACTGGGCCACCCGGGACCCGCAGCTCTGCAAGGAGTGGGGCCTGTACGGCGCGGAAGAGGGCCGCCACGACCGCATGTTCGCCGGCGACCTGCACAAGGTCGGCATGACGGACGAGGAGATCTACGCGATCCGTCCGACCTTCGCCACCGAGCTGCTCAACGGGTACTTCTACTACACGATGGCCACGGAGGGTCCGCTGGCCGCGATGATCAGCGGGTTCTACCTGGAGTACATCGCGGGCAAGACCCAGCCCGACTGGCTCGACATCATGGAGCAGCACGTCGGCGCCGACAAGACCAAGGGCGCCCGCGCCCACCTGGCCCTGGACGACGACGACGACCACGTCGACATGGTCTGGAACCTGATCATGCGCATCATCAAGGACGAGGCCGACGAGGAGCGCTTCGTCGGGCACCTCATCAAGATCAACTCGCTGTTCGTGTCCTACTTCGTCGAGGTCTACGCGGCCACCGTGCTCGGTGCCGGCGCGGACGCCTCGCTGCTGACCCAGGCCGCACCGGCCGCCGCCGTACAGACCAACCTGCAGACGAAGGCCACCGTTTCGGTCTGACCGACCGGCCCACACCTGCCGGCGACGCCCTGAAGAGCCGCGAGGCCGAAGGGCGGTAGGGCCGACACCCCCGCAGTCCGGCGATCCCGGGCATTGCGTTCCAGATGTGCCGCGCCGCCCCCTCGGGGGCAGCGCCGCGATGTCCGGGGTCCGGCTGCTCCACCGTCTACTCACCAAGGAAGACGATGCATTATTCATGGCCGCGCGAACTGTCCGAACAGGACATGCGCGAAATGATCGAACTGATGGACGCCGTCGCGGTCAAGGAGATGACCCTCGGCTTCTACGAACCCGTGGGACTGGAGAAGGGCCTGCCCCTGATGCGGGCCTTCGAGGCCGACCTGCGCAAGGGCGCCGTCGACCTCCTCCACGTCCGCACCGACGAAGGCCGCATCGTCGGCATGGTGACGCTCGCCCGGGCCCCGCTGCCCGCCCGGCGCCACATCGTCGAAATGCGCCGCTGCGTCGTGGCCCCCGACTACCGCGGGCAGTTCCTGCTCGAAGGCTGGGCCGAGGCCCTGCGCAAGGTCGGCGAGATGGGCTGCGACGTCATCACGCTCGAAGTCCGCGACGACGGCCCCTCCGTGCTCTGGCAGCGCCTGGGCTTCCGCGAATACGGCCGGCTGCCCGACTACGCCCGCGCCGACGGCCGCCCCGTCACCGGCTTCTACATGCACGCCCGGCTCGCCGACATCACGGACCACTTCGAGGCCACCGGCACCTGGCTGCACGAGCTCGAATCCGACCGCGTCGCGGTCGCGAGCTGACCGTTCCCCCTCCGTCCGACCTCCGTACCGGCAGGCCGCAGGCGTAGTACGCCGTACGCGCACCGCGCCCGAGGTACGTCCCGCGCACCCGCACCCGCGCCCCTCCCCACCGCCGCGCCGCCCCCGAGGCCGCGCAGGCCCCCCGCACCGAGCACGCCGTACGCCGTCCCGGGCCGACCCGCCCGTGCGGTACGGCCCTTCGCGGCCGACCGGCCGGTGCGACCCCGCTCACCCCGCTGAACCACCTCACCCCACCCACCGCCCGCCGGGGCGCACGCCGACGTGCGCCGGAACGGGCCCCGGGACCACACCACTTCACCGAAGGGCACAGCCATGTCCAAGATCGCCGTCCTGACCAACGACCTCCAGTACGAACTGGTCGAGAAGAACCCGGAGCGCGTCGCCGCCGTGGAGGCCGCGACCCCCCACTTCACCGGCTTCCTCGACGAGATGCGCAGCCGCGGCCACCACATCTTCCACCTCCAGCTCGTCAACGACCCGGAGGACCCGAACGCCGAGCGCTACGACGGCTACCTCCCGGTCCAGCGCGGCACCCACGGCGCCGACATCATCGAGGCCTTCCTGGCCCCCGAGGACGTCGTCATGGAGAAGAGCAAGGACTCGGGCTTCTACGAGACCGACCTGCACGAGCGCCTCCAGGCCCTCGGCGTGGACACCGTGCTGATCACCGGCATGCAGACGCAGATATGCGTCCAGACCACCGCCGCCGACGCCTTCTTCCGCGGCTACAACATCTGGGTCCCCTCCGACTGCGTCGTCTCGGCCCGGCTGGACGACAAGCAGCGCGCCCTGGACTGGCTGGAGGGCTACTGCGCCACGGTCAGCGACTCCACCGAGGTCATCAAGGTCCTCGACGCCGAGGGCGGGCTGCCCCGCAAGAACATCAAGACCCCGTGACCACGCCCCTCCCCGCAACGACCCGTTCCAGAAAGGAACCGGCATGACCACGAGCGTGGATCCCACCGAATTCATCGTCCTCGACCACGGCACCGGCGCGAAGCTCAGCCAGGACCTCCTCCAGGTGATCGCCGCGACCCTCGGCGACGTCTACATCGGCATCATGGAGGACAGCGCGATCCTCAAGATCGAGGGCGACCGCATCGCGATGACCACCGACTCCTTCGTGGTCGACCCGCCGTTCTTCGGCAACGGGGACATCGGGAAGATCGCGGTCTGCGGCACGGTCAACGACCTGGCCGTGGCCGGCGCCCGGCCCAAGTACCTCACCCTCGGGATGATCCTGGAGACCGGGCTCCCCATAGCCAAGCTGGTCCAGGCCCTGGAGTCGGTCCGCGACACCGCCCGCGAGGCCGGCGTACAGATCGTCGGCGGGGACACCAAGGTGGTCCGCAAGGGCGAGGCCGACCAGATCTACCTGAACACCGCGGGCGTCGGGGTCTTCGAGCGCGAGCCGCTCACCATGACCGACGTGCGCCCCGGCGACAAGGTGATCCTCAGCGGCCCCATCGGCAACCACACCGTGCACCTGCTCTCCATCCGCGAGGGGCTCGGCTTCGAGCAGCGCGTCGACAGCGACTGCGCCCCGCTCAACGGGCTCGTCGACACGGTCCTGTCGAACACGGTGCCCGGCGCCGTCCGCTCGATGCGCGACGTCACCCGCGGCGGCCTGACGGCCGTGCTCCACGAGTACGCCGGCAAGCTCGGCCGCACCATCCGCGTCACCCAGGACGACCTGCCCATCCAGCACGAGACGGCCATGGCCGCCGACATGCTCGGGATCAACCCGCTGCACTGCGCCAACGAGGGCTGCCTGGCGCTCTTCGTGGACCCGGCCGCCGAGGCCGAGGTACTGGCGGCCCTGCGCTCCCAGCCCTACGGCAAGGACGCGGTGACCATCGGCGAGGTCTCCGAGGACACCGAGGGTCTGGTGCTGCTGCGCGACGCGGACGGCCGCGAGACGCAGCTGGAGGAACTCCTCGGCGCCGAACTCCCCCGGCTCTGCTGAGAAAGGGACCGAGGAAACCGCCATGAGCAGCACCGAGCAGCAGACCGTCACGGAACGGCCCGACGGGACCGGCAGTGCCACCGGCGTCATCGGTGTCACCGGCGTCATCGGTGTCACCGGCGTCATCGGCGCCGACAGCGCCGACAGCGCCTTCGAGGAGTGGCGCATCCGCGTCACCGGCGTGGTCCAGGGCGTCGGCTACCGGCCGTTCGTCTACAAGCTGGCCCGTGAACTCGGCCTCTCCGGCTGGGTTCGCAACGACCCCGAAGGCGTGCTGGTGGAGGCGTGCGGACCGGTCGCCGCCCTGGAGGAGTTCGCGGCGGGCCTCAGCGGCCGCGCCCCCGAACTCGCCCGGGTGGACGAGGTCCGGCCGACCCGGGGACTGGACCGCGGCACCGTGCCCGCGGGCCCGTTCACCATCGTGCACAGCGAGCACACCGGAGCCCGGTCCGCGCTGCTCCCGGCGGACACCCACGTATGCGGCGACTGCCAGGCGGAACTTCGCGACCCGAAGGACCGCCGGCACCGCTACCCCTTCATCAACTGCACCAACTGCGGGCCCCGGTACTCCATCATCCAGGACCTGCCCTACGACCGTCCGATGACCACCATGGCCACCTTCACCATGTGTGCGGACTGCAAGGCCGAGTACGAGGACCCGATGGACCGGCGCTACCACGCGCAGCCCAACGCCTGCCCGGACTGCGGCCCCCGGCTGCTGCTCCAGGACCGCGAGGGGGGCACGGCCGAAGGGGACGAGGCCCTCCTGCGGGCCGCCCGGGTCCTGGCCGACGGCGGCATCGCGGCCATGAAGAGCGTCGGCGGCTTCCACCTCGTGGTGGACGCGACGAACGCCGAGGCCGTGGCCCTGCTGCGCAGCCGCAAGCGGCGCGACTCCAAGCCGTTCGCGGTGATGGTCCGCGACCTCACCACGGCGCAGGCCCTGGTGGAGCTCTCCGAAGCGGAGATCGACGTCCTGCGCTCGCCGGCCCGGCCCATCCTGCTGGCCCGCAAGCGCGCGGGCTCCCTCCCGGAGTCCGTGGCCCCGCGCAACCCCAACCTGGGGATCATGCTGCCCTCGGCACCCCACCACCACCTGCTGCTGGACGAGCCCGGCCTCGAAGCCCTCGTCGCCACCAGCGGCAACATCTCCGGCTACCCCATCGCCTACCGCAACGAGGAGGCCCTGGAGCAGCTCTTCGAGATCGCGGACGTGATCCTCTACCACGACCGCGACATCGAGATCCGCGTCGACGACTCGGTGGTCCGCCTCTCCGACCACCCCGAACTCGACGAGCCGCTGCTCCAGTTCATCCGGCGGGCCCGCGGCTACGCCCCCTACCCGGTGGACGTCGGCCGCGAGGTGGTCCCCGTGGTCGCCCTCGGCGCCGAACTGAAGACGACCGTCGCCCTCACCAACGGCTCCCAGGTCTTCCTCAGCCAGCACATCGGCGACCTCAAGAACGACGAGACCTTCGCCGCGCACCACCGCACCGCCCGGCACCTGGCGCAGCTGTACGCGCTCAAGCCGGAGGTCACCGCGCACGACATGCACCCGCAGTTCCGCTCCACCCGGGCGGCCCTGGACGACGACGGCACGGGCCCGGCGCTGCCCACCGTGGAAGTCCAGCACCACCACGCCCACATGGCCTCCTGCATGGCGGAGAACCACGTCACCGGCACCACCCTCGGCGTGATCTTCGACGGCTTCGGCTACGGCGAGGACGGCACGGTGTGGGGCGGGGAGTTCCTCCTCGGGGACTTCGCCGCCTACCGCCGGGTCGGCCGGATGCGCGGGCTCCCGCTGATCGGCGGCGACCAGGCCGTGCGCGAACCCATCCGCACCGGGTACGCACTGGCCCTGGACGCCTTCGACGGGGACGGGGACCGGGCCCTCGCCGGCTTCCCCGCCCTCGCCGCCCTCGACGCGCAGCGCCGCCAGGTCTTCGCGACGATGGCCGCCCGCGGGATCAACTCCCCGCCCACCTCCAGCATGGGCCGCCTCTTCGACGGGGCCGCCGCCCTCGCCGGGGTCTGCGCCAAGGCCGAGTACGAGGCCCAGGGCCCGATCGAGCTGGAGGGCCTGCTCGACCGCGATTCCACCCGCGAGCCGCAGGCCTCGTACCGCTTCGGGTCCTACGAGGCGGACGGGCTGACCGAGGTGGACCCGCGTCCCGTGGTCCGGGCCATGGCCGCGGACATCGCCGCCGGACTGCCCGTGGACCGGATCAGCCGCCGGTTCCACACGGCCGTCGTCGACATGGTGCGCGAGCGCTGCAAGGCCCTGCGGGAGGAGACCGGCGTCAACCAGGTCGCCCTCTCCGGAGGCGTGTTCCTCAACGAGTTCCTGCTGCTCAACTGTCTGACCGGGCTGACCGCCGACGGGTTCGACACCTATGTCCACCGGCTCGTTCCGACCAATGACGGAGGGATCGCCCTCGGACAGGTCATGGTCGCCGACGCCCGCTCACACCTGGGCAATCGAAGAGGAGTGACGACGTGACCACCCTCACGCCGGACGAGATGTACACCTTCGTCGAGGCGCGCGAATCGGGCGCCCGGACCTACGCCAACGCCTTCGGCAAGCTCCTCGCCGAAGGACACGGCGCACGCATCCGCGACGGGCACGGCCGCGAGTACCTGGACTGCCTCGCCGCGGCGGGCACCCTCGCCCTGGGGCACAACCACCCGGCCGTGCTGGCCGAGGTGGGGGAGTACCTCGCCTCCGGTCAGGTCCAGCAGGCACTGGACCTGACCACCCCCGCCAAGTACGAGTACCTCCGGGCGCTGTACGCGCAGCTGCCCGGAACCATGGCGGACACCTTCAAGACGCAGTTCTGCGGACCGGCGGGCACCGACGCCACCGAAGCCGCGATCAAGCTGTTCAAGATCGCCACCGGCCGCCGGACGGTGATCTCCTTCCACGGCGCCTACCACGGCATGACCGCGGGCGCCCTCGCCCTCACCGGCAACCTGGGCGCCAAGGAGTCCGTGCCCTCCCTCATGCCGGACGTCCACCACCTCCCCTACCCCTACGACTACCGCTGCCCCTTCGGCATCGGCGGCGAAGCGGGCATCCGGGCCGGCCTCACCTACATCGAGCGGCTGCTCACCGACCCGGAGAGCGGCATCACGAAGCCGGCCGCGGTCTTCGTCGAAGCGGTCCAGGGCGAGGGCGGGGTGATCCCGGCGCCGGCCGCCTGGCTGCGCGGACTGCGGGAGATCACCGCCCGGCTCGACATCCCGCTGGTCCTCGACGAGATCCAGGCCGGCTTCGGACGCACCGGCACCATGTGGGCCTTCGAGGAGTCCGGGATCGAACCGGACGCCGTCCTGGTGTCCAAGGCGGCCGGCGGCGGCTTCCCGCTGTCGCTCCTGCTCTACCACGGCAAGTACGACGCCTGGACGCCCGGAGCCCACGCGGGCACCTTCCGCGGCAACCAGATCGCCCTGGTCGCGGGACTCGCCGCCATGCGGGTCACCGAGTCCGAGGGACTGATCGAGAAGGCCGCCGCCAAGGGCAAGGTGATCGCCACCCTGCTCGGCCGGCTGGCCGCCGGCCACCCCGAGATCGGCCAGGTCCGCGGCCGGGGGCTGATGTGGGGCATCGAGATCGTCGACCCCGCGGGCCCGGCCGACCACCTCGGTTCGCTGCCCGCCGACGGGGCCCGGGCCAAGCGCATCAAGCGCGCCTGCCTGGACCACGGGCTGCTGCTGGAGAGCGGCGGCCGGCACGGCGCCGTGCTCCGGCTGCTCCCGCCACTGGTGATCACCGACGAGGAGATCCACGAGATGGCGGCGGCCCTGGAGAAAGCTCTGATCGACTGCGCCTGAGCCGGAGAAGCCGGTTCGGCACGGCAGAGCAAGGATCCACGGATCCACGGATCTGCGGATCCGCAGATCCGTGGATCCGCCAAGACTAAGGACACAGAACATGGCCACGGGAACGAACAGCGGCGGCGAGTGGCGGGTCGACTTCGACGCGGAGGTCGTCTTCAGCAACGGAGGCGCCCTGCAGATGCAGGGGTTCCGCCTGGACATCCCCGGCGACGACATCGCCGACGGGGAACTGGGCGAACTGATCGTCCGCCACCTCGGACTGCTGATGGTCGGCAGTACGAAGATCACCCGCCGGGAGCTGCTCCAGGAGCCGCACAAGGGCTCCCGCAACACCAGCTCGGCCGCACCGGTCCGCACCACGGCGGACCTGACCGGCCCCGCCACCCGGGCCGCCTGGCCGACGGGCCCGGGCGGCGCCGCACCGGGCCTGGCCGGCCTGGTGGACCTTCCCGTGGTCCTGGTCCGGCTCCTCGGAGCCGGACAGCCCGTCGCCGACCGGCTGGCGCTGGCGCCCTTCGACCTCGCGGGGCACGCCGTCGTCGTGCAGAGCGGCCGCGCGGCCGGCCCGTACCTCACCGAGGACGCCGTGGACCTGCTCGCCGAGCAGGGCGCACTCCTCGTCGCCACCGACAGCCGCGAGGGCAACGGGCCGGTGGCGGCGGCGCTCGCCGCCGCAGGCCTGCCCGCCCTCACGGGCCTGACCGGCCTGGACTCCCTCCCGGCGACCGGGGTCCGACTGCACGCCGTGCCCTTCCCCGGGCAGGACACCTCATTGATCAGGGTCTACGGAGTAACAGATGACCAGCACTGACCAAGCCGGCCTCCCACAGGCCGGTGCGGCGGCGGCCAACACCGCCCCCGCTGCACCCGCGCCGGCCCGGCGCCCCCCCAGGGAACTGGCCCCCCCCAACCTCCGCGCGGACGACGAGGCGGACGCC